>NZ_JAUOQN010000027.1:0-59878 GCF_030547555.1 Salipiger sp. 1_MG-2023
CAACGCACGCGCCGACTCCGGCGTCAGCGCTACCCGGTTCTCACCAGGCACTAGCTCCTTCGGCGTCCCTATCTTCACGTTCCTCATCTCCCTCTGTTTCTGAGGCGTCTTTGCCGTCTCAGGCCAATCAGGCCGTCGGCACAAGTGCTACAGGCGCGGCCAGCCGGCCGCAACGTCATCGCGTCGTCTAATGGAATCCGGACGGAATATCAAAGCCATCTTCGCGTTTGCTGCAAATATCGCTCATATCGAGCAACAAACTTGCGTCGCAAAAACATCTCTTCCTTCTCGATAAACCTCTTTTCGATAACCCAGACAAAAATCGGAACCAATGCAAGCGACGGGACCGCATCCCAGTAAAGCACCAGCCCCGTAAGGATCAGGCTGTCGGCAAGATAGATCGGGTTGCGCGACCGACTGAAGATCCCGCTGGTCACAAGCTGCGTCGCTTCGCCATGCGGCATAATCGTGGTGCGGTTGCGCCGCATTTCGGTGATGGCCAGCGCCATCACCAGCAGCCCCGCGCCCAGCATGACGCCGCCCAAAAGATCCGCCCAGACCGGGCCAAAGCTCAATCCCAGCGGATGGTGACGCGCCTGCCACCAAGCGAGCAACAGGAAAGCGGCCAACCACAGCGGCGGAATATCGATCCATTTTCTCGGCATTGCCCGCCCCCGATGGTTTCGCAGATGGCAGGTTCCCTCAGTTCCGCGCCTGCCGCAAGCCCCCGCAAATCGGCAGCGCCTCGCGGGGCGGGATGGCGGCGCAGATCGCGCAGATTGTGGCCGCTGCGCCCCCGCGCGGACGAGGCGGCTTGCCGATCCCGCGAATCCGGGTCAGGTTGCCAGAACGCCACGCCCGGAGGACCCATTGACCGATTTCGCCTGGACTCGCGACCAGTTCCACATTCCGCTGGGGCTGATCTATCTTGATGGCAATTCGCTGGGGCCGATGCCCAAGGCGACGCCGGCCAGGCTGGAACGGATGATGACCGAGGAATGGGGCGAGCGGCTGATCACCGGCTGGAACGCCTGCGGCTGGATGCAGATGCCGCGCCGCCTTGGCGACCGGCTTGGCCGCCTGATCGGCGCCGAGGAAGGTCATGTCGTGGTGGGCGACACCCTGTCGATCAAGGTGTTTCAGGCGCTGTCGGCGGCGCTTCAGGTGGTGCCGGAACGGCGGGTGATCCTGTCGGACCGGGGCAATTTCCCGTCGGATCTGTATATGGCCGAAGGGCTGATCCACATGCTTGGCGACCGGCACGAACTGCGCCTCGTCGCCCCGCACGAGCTAGAGGATGCGATCACCGAAGAGGTCGGCGTGCTGCTGGTGACCGAGGTGGATTACCGCACCGGGCGACGGCACGATCTCAAGGCGCTGACCCGCAAGGCGCATGACATGGGCGCGATGGTGATCTGGGATCTGGCGCATTCCGTCGGCGCGCTGCCGGTGCATGTCGCCGCCGGAGGCGCCGATTTCGCCGTTGGCTGCACCTATAAATACATCAACGCCGGCCCCGGTGCGCCCGCCTTTATCTATGTATCGCCCGAACATGTCGATCATGTTGAACCGGCGCTGTGCGGCTGGCTTGGCCATGACAAGCCCTTTTCCTTCGAACCGGGTTACCGCCCTGCCGAAGGCATCGAGCGGATGCGCGTCGGCACCCCGCCGGTGCTGCAGATGGCGGCGCTCGACGCGGCGCTCGACGTCTGGGACAAGGTCGACATGGGGCGTCTGCGCAAACGCTCGCTCGAACTGACCGGGCTGATGATCGAAGAGATCGAAATGAATTGCCCCGGCCTGAAACTCGCCACGCCGCGCGAAAACGAGGCGCGCGGCTCTCAGGTCTCGTTCCGCTCGGAACATGGCTATGCGATCATGCAGGCGCTGATCGACCTTGGCGTCATCGGCGATTTCCGCGCCCCCGACGTTCTGCGCTTTGGCATCACGCCGCTGTATATCGGCGAGACCGAAATCAAGGAAGCCGTCGAGGTGCTGGCCCGCATCCTGCGCGGCGCGCTTTGGGATCACCCGAAATACCACAGGCGCAAACCTGTGACCTGAACCCGCGCGCGGCGGTCACGGGCAGCGTTTCCATACCGGTAAGACCGTAAAAGCCGCTCCTGCCTCGCCTAGGCGGAAATTCTCTGCGGCGCGCAACGGCGCAGGGCGAAATCGCGCACGGCGCTGCCAAAGGCCTCGAACAGCGGGCGCGAAACCGGATCATTGGCCGCGTCCCATTCGGGATGCCACTGCACCGACAGGGTGAACCCCTGCGCGCCCCTGACGCGAAGCGCCTCGGGGGTGCCATCGGGCGCGTAACCTTCGATTTCGATCTGCGCACCGGGGGTCTTGATCCCCTGCCCGTGCAGGGTGTTGGTCATCACCTCATTGGCGCCGAACAGCTGGTGAAAGCAACCGCCCTCGGCCAGCGACACCTTGTGGCGCAGCGCGAATTTCTCTTCGAGCGTACCGTCGGGGGGCATCCGGTGATTCATCCGCCCCGGCAGATCGCGGATTTCGGGATAAAGCGAGCCGCCCATGGCCACGTTCACCTCCTGAAAACCGCGGCAAATGCCCATGAAGGGCTGCCCACGCTCAACACAGGCCCGCACCAGCGGCAGCACGATGGCATCGCGGGCACGGTCAAAGGTGCCATGCGCCTCGGTCGCCTGTTCGCCATATTCTTCGGGATGTACGTTGGGGCGCCCGCCGGTCAGCAGGAACCCGTCGCAGATCTCCATCAACTCGTCGACCGAGACAAACCGCGGATCGGGCGCGACAAGCAGGGGCAGGCAACCGGACACGCAAGACACGGCCTCGGTGTTCATCTCGCCCCCTGCATGGGCGGGGTAGCTGTCGTTGATCATGTGGAAGTTGCCGATGATACCGACCACGGGGCGGGCCATGTGAACCTCTTCTTGCTGCTCCTGCATCGGAATATAATGCAGGAGCAGCATTTAAGAAAGGTTGCTCAGATCGCGGCAACCAGTCCGGCCGCCTCGACGCCCGCTTTTCCAGCAGCCGCGTCATTGTCAGAGCTATCGCCGGTCACGCCCAGCGCGCCAAGGGTGCGGCCCTTGGAATCCTTGATCAAAATGCCGCCCGGCACCGGAATCATCGCGCCTCCGAAAGCACCGTTGGCGGCGGCAACGAAATAGGGCTGTGCCTCAGCGCGCGCCATCTGTGCGCTGCCGGGCATACCCAGCATCACCGCACCATACGCCTTGCCATGCGCGATGGCAAAGCGGCCCGGGCTTGCCCCGTCCTGACGTTCAAATGCGATAACGTGGCCGCCATTGTCCAGCACCACCACCGACAGCGGGTTCATCTCTGCTTCCCGGCCAGCTTCCAGTGTCTTGCGGATCATCTGCCGCGCACGGCTCAGTGAAATCGACGCCATGAGCGTTCTCCTTTTCAACGTTTCAGAATAAATGTGCGGGGCTTATCCCGCCTTCAGCTCAAGCCGGCGACGGTGCAGCACCGGTTCGGTATAGCCCGACGGCTGCACATGCCCGTCAAAGACCAGATCGCAGGCCGCCTTGAACGCCACCCCGTCAAAACCCGGCGCCATCGGCACATAGGCCGCGTCCCCGGCATTCTGACGGTCAACCACCTCGGCCATCTTCTTCATCGCCGCCATGACCTCGTCTTCCGAGACCACGCCGTGATGCAGCCAGTTCGCCAGATGCTGCGAGGAAATCCGGCAGGTCGCCCGGTCTTCCATCAGCCCAACGTCGTGGATGTCGGGCACCTTGGAACAGCCCACGCCCTGATCGACCCAGCGCACCACGTAGCCAAGGATGCCCTGCGCGTTGTTCTCGATCTCTTCGCGGATCTCGTCCTCGGACCAGTTGGCGCCCTGCGCCACCGGGATGGTCAGCAGATCGTCCAGCGTGCCGCGCGGCCCGCCTGCCGCAAGCTCGGCCTGAACGGCGGCGACATCGACCATGTGGTAATGCAGCGCGTGCAGCGTGGCGGCGGTGGGCGACGGCACCCATGCACAGGTTGCCCCGGCTTTGGGATGGCCGATCTTGGCCTTGAGCATGTCGGCCATCAGGTCCGGCATAGCCCACATGCCCTTGCCGATCTGCGCCTTGCCGCGCAGCCCGCAGGCCAGCCCGATATCGACGTTGCGATCCTCGTAGGAGGCAATCCAGGCGGTGCCCTTCATGTCGCCCTTGCGCAGCATCGGCCCCGCTTCCATCGAGGTGTGCATCTCGTCGCCGGTGCGGTCGAGGAAGCCGGTGTTGATAAAGGCCACCCGGTGCTTCGCCGCCCGGATGCATTCCTTGAGATTGACGCTGGTGCGCCGCTCCTCATCCATGATGCCCAGCTTGACGGTGTATTGTGGCAGGCCGAGCGCTTCTTCGACAAAGCTGAAGATCTCGTCGGCAAAGGCCACCTCTTCGGGCCCGTGCATCTTGGGCTTGACCACATAGACCGAGCCCTTGACCGAATTGCCGCCCTCGCGCGCAAGATCATGCATGGCGATCAGCGTGGTGATCATCGCATCCATGAGCCCCTCGTAGATCTCGGAGCCGTCCTTGAGCAGGATCGCGGGGTTGGTCATCAGGTGGCCAACATTGCGCACCAGCATCAGCGAGCGACCCTTGAGCGTCAGCTCCGAGCCATCGGGCGCGGTATAGCTGCGGTCCGCCGCCAGCGTGCGGGTGACGCTCTTGCCGCCCTTTTCGAAAGTATCGGCGAGATCGCCCTTCATCAGGCCCAGCCAGTTGGCATAGGCCTGCGTCTTGTCCTGCGCATCGACGCAGGCCACCGAATCCTCGCAATCCATGATAGCAGAGACGGCGGCTTCCATCAGCACGTCGGCCAGCCCGGCGCTGTCGGTCTTGCCGATGAAATGGTCGCGGTCGATGACCAGCTCGACATGCAGGCCATTGTTGCGCAGCAGCATCGCGCTCGGCGCCGCTGCATCGCCGCGATAGCCAGCGAACTGCGCCGGATCGCGCAGCGGCTTGCCGCCGACCTGAAGCGCGCCGTCGACGATGCTGTAGCCATCCGCGCCGTCATGTTGACCGCCCTCGACCGGGAAGCTCTCATCAAGGAACGCCTTGGCGCGCGCCACCACATCGCCAGCGCGGGACATGTCGAATCCGCCCTTCTGCGGCAGGGTGCCCAGCGCATCGGTGCCGTAAAGCGCATCGTAGAGCGAGCCCCAGCGCGCGTTCGCCGCGTTCAGCGCGTAGCGGGCATTGGTGATCGGCACCACCAGCTGCGGGCCGGGAACCGAGGCGAATTCGGGGTCAGTGTCCTGCGTGTCGATGGTGAAATCGCCGCCTTCGGGCACGATGTAGCCGATTTTTTCCAGAAAGGCGCGGTAGGCTGCGGCATCATGCGGCTTGCCCTTGCGCTCCAGATGCCAGCCGTCAATCAGCCCCTGCATCTCGTCGCGCTTTTCGAGCAGCGCCCGGTTGCGCGGGCCAAGCACATGCGCCAGCTCGGACAGCTTCGCCCAGAAGGTCTGGGCGTCGATGCCGGTGCCGGGCAATGCCTGCGCTTCGATGAAATCCGCAAGGACCGTGTCGACGGACAGATCGCTACGAGGGGTGCGCGTGCTCATGTAAAGGTCTCCGAACGGGGTCAATTATGCTCAGGTCTAGGCAAGTTTCCGATCGGAAACAAGTGCGGTCACATTATCTGACCAATTGCTCGCAAATTCTCTGGCGCAGGCCAAGCGCCGCGATCAGGCGTCATCACGTTCAGCCTGCTGACGCGCCCAAAGCTGGGCATAGCGCCCCTGCCTCGCCAGAAGTTCCTCATGAGTGCCCTCTTCGACAACAAGACCCTTTTCCAGCACCACGATCCGGTCGGCATCGGCGATGGTCGACAGCCGATGCGCGATGGTGATCACGGTGCGGCCTTCCCCGGCGCGTTTCAGCGCGCCCTGAATCTCGGCCTCGGTTTCGGTGTCGAGCGCGCTTGTCGCCTCGTCGAGCAGCAGGATCGGAGGATTCTTGAGCAGCGTGCGCGCAATGCCCACCCGCTGCTTTTCGCCGCCCGACAGCTTGAGCCCGCGCTCGCCAACGGCGGTGTCGTAGCCTTCGGGCAGGCTGGTGATGAACTCATGGATCTGCGCGGCGCGGGCGGCGGCGATGATCTCGGCTTCGGTGGCATCAGCGCGGCCATAGGCGATGTTGTAGCGGATGGTATCGTTGAACAGCACCGTGTCCTGCGGCACCACGCCAATCACCGAATGCAGGCTGTCTTGCGTGACATCGCGCAGATCCTGCCCGTCGATGCGGATCGCCCCGCCGCCAACATCATAGAATCGGAACAGCAGCCGCCCGATGGTCGATTTCCCCGACCCCGACGGCCCGACCAGCGCAACGTTCTGCCCCGCGCCCACGGTCAGCGACACGCCCTGAAGGATCGGGCGCGCGGAATCATAACCAAAGCGGATGTTGTCGAATTCAACCACGCCGCCAGCGACGGCGATGGCTGGCGCGCCGGGCTTGTCGGTGACCTCTTGCGGCTGGTCGAGCAGATCGAACATCTGGCCCATGTCGACAAGGCTCTGCCGGATCTCGCGATAGACCGTGCCAAGAAAGTTCAGCGGCATGGTGATCTGGATCATGTAGGCATTCACCATGACGAAATCGCCCACGGTCAGGCTGCCGTTCTGCACGCCCAGCGCCGCCATCACCATGACGATGACAAGGCCGCAGGTGATCAGCAGGCTTTGCCCAAAGTTCAGAAACGCCAGCGATGTGGTTGTCTTGACCGCCGCCGCCTCATAACCCGCCATCGCGGCATCGTAGCGCTGCGCCTCGCGGCTTTCGGCGCCGAAATATTTCACCGTCTCGAAGTTGAGTAGGCTGTCGATGGCCTTTTGATTGGCGTCGGTGTCCTGCGCGTTCATGATGCGACGCAGGCGCACCCGCCATTCGGTCACCGCAAAGGTGAACCAGACATACAGCGCGATGGTGATCGCAACGACCGCAAGATACCAGACGTCGAACAGCCAGAACAGCACCGCACCGACCAGCAGCAGCTCGATGATCAGCGGGCCGACGCTGAACAGCATGAAGCGCAGCAGAAAGTCCACGCCCTTGACGCCGCGCTCGATGATGCGGCTCAGCCCGCCGGTCTTGCGGGTGATGTGATAGCGCATCGACAGGCGGTGGATATGGGTAAAGGTCTCCAGCGCAAGGCGGCGCAAGGCATGCTGACCGACGCGGGCAAACACGCCATCGCGCAATTGCTGAAAACCGACGGTGGTCAGCCGCGCAACCCCATAGGCGACGGTCAGCCCGACAGCGCCAAGCGCAAGGTCGGGCACCTCGCCCGACAGGCTGTCGACCGCGCGCTTGTACAGGATCGGCGTGCCGACGGAAATCAGCTTGGCCACCAGCAACAGTAGCAGCGCCATGACCACGCGCCGTTTCACCCAGCCCTCGCCATTCGGCCACAGGTAGGGACCGACCCGCTGAATGGTGCGCCACGCAGAGCCACGTTCCTCGCGGGCAATCTCGGTATCGGTCTCGGGCGGCATGGCGGCTCCTTTCGCTGACCTCGGGCTTAACGCGGCGCAGGGCAGGATGCCAGAGACCCGGCGCGCGCGGAGAACGGCGTGGCTGTGGACTGGCGCAGCGCGTCAGTCGGGCAGTTCGAACACCTGTCCGGGGTAGATCAGGTCAGGGTTGCGGATCTGCGCCTTGTTGGCCTCGAACAGCTTGATGTAGGCGACGCCGTCACCATAGCGATCGCGCGCCAGCGCCCAGAGCGTGTGGCCCGGCTGTACCGTCACCAAGCGCAGCGCCGCGCCGCTGTCCCCCGTTGCCGCCGTCAGGGTCTCTGCGCTTTCGCGCAGGAACGGGCTTTCGGCGCGGGCGGTCACGTCGCCGCCTGCCCCGATCTGATCGACCCGCAGCGTATAGGTGCCCGCAGTGATCGCCGGAAGGTCGGTCTGCCAGCGACCATCGCCGGGGACCGTCGCAGTGCCGATGGCGCGGTTGTCGAGATAGATCCTCAGCTGCGCATCGGCAGAGCCGCGCCCCGACAGGGCAACCTCGCCCGTGGCGTCATAGGTGATCGCGTCGATGGCCACCGCGCCAGCGTCAATCGGCGGGCCGGGCGGCTGCATCAGCTCGACACCCTCGCGCGTCGAGAGCAGCGCAACAGGGGCCGGAGCGGTGTCTGTCGCGTCGACCTCGGCGATGGCATCGCCCTGCGGTTGCTCTGCACCGGCATCCGCCATTGGCGCGGCGGCATCCGGCATCGGCGCGGACGGCTCTTCGGGATCGCCCGGCGGCGTGGCGGACAGGATCACTTCGCCGTCCGAGGCGATCTCGCGCCCGTCGAGCGACATGCGGAGCGTCAGCACCCGCGCCGCATCGCTGGGCGGCAGATCGAGAAACTGGGCAAAGCGGCCCGCCCCATCCGCCTCGGCGCTGCCCAGCGCGACCCCGTCCAGCAGCACAAAGACCTGCGCGCCGGGCTCGGCGCTGCCCGCGATCAGCGTCGTGCCATCGGGGTCGGCGCGCACGAGATCGAATTGCGGCGGCGGTGCTTCAGCGACGACCTCTGAGGCGGGCGGCGGAGAGTCCGGCGCACCGCCAGTGGCGGGCGTCTCTGGCACGGCGGCGACCTTGGCGGGCGTGCCGGAAGAGGCCGAGCTCAGCTCTGCCGGAACGCGACGTTCCGTCAGATTCATCACGGACATGGCCGCCGCAAGCGCGACGGCCCCAAGGATTCCCCATCCGAGAAGCTTGTTGTCCATGTATCCTTCCCGCATGCCGGGCAGACAGGCATGCCGCCCGCTTGAGTAGTCGTGACGATCTCGTTATCACCTGTGATCATCCCCTATTTACCGAGGCCGTGTCATGAGCCCCAAGTCGATCTGTGTCTATTGCGGCGCACGCAATGGCAAAAATGCAACGCATGCGCAAAGCGCAGAGGCGTTGGGGGCCGCCATCGCCCGTGAAGGCTGGCGTCTGGTCTATGGCGCTGGCGACGTCGGGTTGATGGGGCTTGTGGCACGCGCGGCACAGCAGGGCGGCGGCGACACCTTCGGCGTGATTCCCACCCATCTGCTCGCCCGCGAGGTCGGCAAGACCGATCTCACCCGGTTCGTGATCACCGAAACCATGCACGAGCGCAAGAAGGTGATGGTGATGAATGCCGACGCCATCGTGCTGCTACCGGGCGGCGCCGGAAGCCTCGACGAGTTCTTCGAGGTGCTGACATGGCGACAGCTGGGCCTGCATGACAAAGCCATCGTGCTGCTCGACAGTGACGGCTTCTGGGGGCCGCTCAAGGCGCTGCTCTCGCACGTGGTCAACGAGGGCTTCGCCGAGGCCTCGCTGCTCGATTTCGTGCAAAGCGCCCCCAGCGCCGAGGACGCGATGGCGATCCTGCGCCGCGCCGTCGGATAAGGCCGCAGCTCAGTTGGTGGCGCGCAAGGTGCTGCCGACCAGTTCCTTGCTGAACGGCACCGGCAAGGCGGTTTCGCCCAGCCGGGCACGGTAGACCGGCAGGCTTTCGGCAACGCGCATCACGTAATTGCGGGTCTCGTTGAAGGGGATGAGCTCGATCCAGTCGACAACGTCGATCTCGCCGTTGCGCGGATCGCCATAGGCATCCATCCAGCGGATCGGCCGCCCCGGCCCAGCATTGTACCCCGCCGCCATCATCACGATATTGCCGTCGAACCGCTTTGCAAGGCTGGCAAGATAGGTCGAGCCAAGCGTCGCGTTGTAGGCCGGATCCGATGTCAGGCGATCCAGCGAATAATCGATGCCCAGCCAGCCCGACACGTCCTTGGCGGTGCCCGGCATCAGCTGCATCAAGCCGCGCGCGCCAGCATGGCTGACCACCACCGGATCGAATTCCGATTCGCGCCGGGCAATGGCCAGCACCAGTTCCTTGGGAACCGGAAACTGCGTCGCCACGATCTGCGGGTGCAGCGCATAATAGGGGCCGGGCAGTTCCATCCCGTAGCGGGCGGCGCGTTTGCCAAGCATCACCTGCACATGCGGCAGCTGCATCTCTTCGAGCATCCGCCCCATCTGACCGATCTGCTGTCGGTCGAGGCTTTCGGCAAGGTGGGTCAGGAATCGCTCTCCGAGGGTCTTTTCGCCCGAGGCCAGTAGCAGAATCGCCGCCTTGTAGACGCTGCTTTCGGTAAATGGCGCATCCTGCCACGGCGGAAAATCCTCTTTGCCCGACAGCGCGGGATCAAGGGGCAGCCCCGCCTTTTCCGCCGACAGCAGACCGTAGAAAGACGTTTGCCAGCGGCCGCCCTCGGCGTAGGCGGTCTGAGCGCCAGCGGAATCGCCCAGCGCCTCGAGCGCCCGGCCCCGCCAATACCCGGCCCGGCCCCGCGAGATCGGCGATTCGACCGCGTCGCCATGGCCGCGGAAATGGCTCAGCGCGGTTTTCGGATCATCAAGACGGCGCAGCGCAATATAGCCAGCCAGCCATTCCAGCGCGGCAAAATCCGACCCTTCGGACAGGCGATGCGTCGCGGCGACCTGATAGGCCAGCTTATCCTTGCCATCGAGCATCAGCGTATGGGCAAGATCGTCGCGATTGCCCGCCCAGGCCCAGGGTTCGCCAAGGCTCTCGGCGCTTTCCGACCGCTCCAGCAACAGCGCGACGGCATCCTCGCTGCGCCCCTTGCGCACCCGCCACAGGAAGCGCTCGTAGGCCAGCCCCGAATTGTTCCCAAGCGCCTCGGGAACCGCCTCGATCAGCCTGTCGACGCCGGGAGCCATCTCGCGCAGGCCCATCCGCGCCTCGGCCAGTTTCTTCCAGCCGTCAGACACCAGCGGCAGCATGGCCCGCGCGTTCGACTCCCAGCCCTTCCACAGCGCCATGTCCAGCCGCGCCTCATGGTGCGGCTTCAGCAGGTCGGACCAGTCTTCCACAAAGGCGCGATGCTCGTCGGGCGACATCACAAGGGTGCGCCAGGCCAGAACCACCTCGGCCTCGGCAGCGCCGCGCTGGCCCTGCGCCATGTAGGATCGCGCCAGCGCCAGAGCCCCCGCGCCGCTTTGCGGGCGATAGCCGTCGAAGAATTTCGCGATCACATCCATGTCGCCGGATTCGGAAATGGCGATCTCGGATTTCTCGCGCAGGTAGGCCATGCCCGGCCAGTCGGGGTTGCGGGTGATGAAATCCATGATCTGTGTGGCATTGCCGCGACTGGCGCGCAGATAGTGCCACAGGATCACGTCAAGCGCCGCCTGCCCATCCCCGCGCGAATCGATCAGGGCCGCGGCCCAGTTGCCGCCGCGCATGTCATCCATCGCCTTGGCGAGCGGGCGATCCTGCTGCGCAGAGGCAGGGACGGCGGCGAGAAGAAAGAGGATCAGGGCCCAGGGGCGAGACATGAGCTTGCAATTTCCGTTTTGAAAAGGAATAGACGCGCGGCAGAGACTACCCTGCCTGCCCTGCCTGTCCAACTCACAACTCTGGCAGGACGGGACAGTTCACTGCAAGGAGACAACAGAAAATGGAGCGTGTCATGTTGAAAGGGTCTATGCCCGCCCTGATTACGCCGTTCAAGGACGGCGCAGTGGATTTCGACACGCTCAAACGCCTTGTCGAATGGCATGTCACGCAAGGCAGCCACGGGCTGGTTCCCGTCGGCACCACCGGCGAGAGCCCGACGCTGACCCATGCCGAGCATGAAGCCGTGATCCAATGCGTCGTCGACGCGGTGGCGGGCCGTATTCCGGTGATCGCTGGCGCCGGATCGAATAGCACGGTCGAGGCAATGCGCTTTGTGCAATTCGCCAAGCGCATCGGCGCCGACGCGGCGCTGGTGGTGACGCCGTATTACAACAAGCCGACGCAGGCTGGGATGATCGCGCATTTCACCGCGCTGCATGACTGCGCCGAGATCCCGCTGGTGATCTACAACATCCCCGGCCGCTCGGTGGTGGACATGAGCCCGGCGACCATGGGCACGCTTGCCAAGCTGCCGCGCATCGTCGGGGTCAAGGACGCGACAGGCGATCTGGCCCGGGTCAGCGCACAGCGCATCACCTGTGGCCTCGATTTCCTGCAGATCTCGGGCGAGGATGCCACCGCGCACGGGTTCAACGCGCAGGGCGGCATCGGCTGCATTTCCGTGACCGCAAACGTGGCGCCGGCGCTTTGCGCGCAGGTTCAGGAAGCCACGCTTGCGGGCGATTTCGCCAAGGCGCTCGAGCTTCAGGACAAGCTGATGCCGCTGCATCAGGCGATCTTTGCCGAGCCGGGCGTGTCGGGGGCGAAATACGCCATGTCGAAGCTTGGCCTGTGCGAGAACGAGGTGCGCCTGCCGCTGTTGCCGGTGAGCGAGCCTGTCGCGGCGCGGCTGGATGCGGCGCTGCGCCACGCCGGGCTGCTGGACTGAGATCCAGCGTTGCAGGGGGCGCAGCCCCCGCCTGCGGCTCCCCCGGGATATTTGACGCCAGAAGAAACCCGCAGGGGCCGGCTCGTCCGGCCCTTTTGCACTTGTGAGCGGTGCTGAGCGCCGTCACCCTGCCCCGGACCTTTTCAACGGCGCGCCGGGAGGGTAGAGCGTGGCGAACCCCAAGAGGTGGAGACAGAACGTGCGGATCGTGGCTTGGGTGGCGCTGCTCACCTTCATCATCGACCAGTTGAGCAAATGGATCGTCGTGCATGTGATGGCGCTGGACGTGCGCCATGCCATCGACGTTCTGCCGCCGCTGTTGAATTTCCGCATGGCATGGAATTACGGCATCAACTTCGGGCTGCTGGGAAGCGGCTCTGAGGCGACGAAATGGATCCTGATTTCGGTGGCGCTTGGCATCGTGCTGTTTGTCGTGGTCTGGCTGCGGCGCGACCCGCCGGGGCTGCCCGGACTCGTGGCGGGCGGTTTGCTGATCGGCGGCGCGCTGGGCAACGTGGTCGACCGACTGCTATACGGCGCGGTGGCGGATTTTCTCAACATGTCGTGCTGTGGCATCGACAACCCGTTTGCCTTCAACGTTGCCGACATTGCGATCTTTGCCGGAGCGCTTGGGCTGGTGCTGTTGCCCGGTGGGCGCGACCGGGCCGGGACTGGCAAGACCGGGGCGGGAAAAAAGGCCCCGTGACGAGGCTTGCCCGATAGGTTAAAGCGAATGAAGACGAGAACCGGAGGCTGGCAATGAAGCTCGCGCAGATCGCAATGATGTCGGGAGTGTTGCTGCTCGGCGCCTGTTCCTCGGGTGAGCGGGATATTCGCCTGCATCGCCTGCAGGCCAACAGCGGCAAGCCCGAAGAGTTTGCCATCGTGCCCAACAAGCCGTTGCAGACACCGCCGAATTTCGCCGCGCTGCCTGCACCGGTTCCGGGCGGGGCCAATCAGGCCGACCAGACGCCGAAGGCGGATGCCGTTGCGGCGCTGGGCGGGAATCCGGCGCGGCTGATGGCCGATGGCTCGCCTGTGTCTGAGGGCGCGCTTATCAGCACCGCCTCGCGCTTTGGGCGTGATCCGCAGATCCGTGCCCAGCTTGCCGCCGAGGATCTGGACTTCCGCAAGCGCAAGTCGCTGTTCAGCTGGAAGATCGTGCCGACCGACGAATATTACGACGCCTATCGCAGCCAGTGGCTTGATACCTACGCGGTGCTCGAGGCGTTCCGCCGGGCGGGGGCGCGCACGCCCTCGGCGCCTCCGGCAGATTACGCCGACTGACTGCGCATCACGATCCCGCAAGCGCGGCTTGGAATGGGCCCCGTTCCCGTCTAGCGTCACCGGCACCACGTCCCTACCGGAGTGACTTGCCGATGTTGAAATGCGCTGCGGCCCTTGCTGCCGCCCTGCTTACCGCCCTCCCCCTGCACGCGCAGGACAGCGCGCCACAACCCGCCGCCGTGGCGCCGGATCAAGTGACGAGCTTCACGCTGGACAACGGGCTGCAGGTGGTGGTGATCGAAGATCATCGCGCGCCGGTGGTCACCCATATGGTCTGGTATCGCGCCGGATCGGCGGACGAGACGGCAGGGCGTTCCGGCGTGGCGCATTTTCTGGAACATCTGCTGTTCAAGGGCACCGACACGCTTGCCCCCGGCGAATTCAGCAAGACCGTGGCCGCGAACGGCGGCAACGACAACGCCTTCACCTCGTACGACCAGACCGCCTATTTCCAGAACGTCGCCGCCGACCGCCTTGGCCTGATGATGAAGATGGAAGCCGACCGTATGGTCAACCTGCGGCTCGACGAGGGGGACATTGCCACCGAACGGCAGGTCATCATCGAAGAGCGCAACATGCGTGTCGAAAACGACCCCTCGGCGCTGATGCGCGAACAGATGAGCGCGGCGATGTTCATGAACAGCCGCTACGGCGTGCCGATCATCGGCTGGCGCCCCGAGATGGAAACGCTCGATCTTGCCGCCGCCTATGATTTCTACCACCGCAATTATGCGCCCAACAACGCCATCGTGATCGTGGCGGGCGATGTCACCCCCGACGAGGTGCACCGTCTGGCCGAGCAATACTACGGCCCCCTGCCCCCGAATCCCGAGCTTGACGCCGAGCGCATCCGCCCGCAGGAGCCGCCGCAGCTGGCCGAACGGCGCCTGAGCATGTCCGACCCGCGCGTGGCCCAGCCCTATGTGATGCGGCGTTACCTTGCGCCCGAACGCGATGCTGGCGATCAGCGCGCCGCCGCCGCGCTGACGCTGCTGGCGCAAGTGTTGTCGGGCGGGCAGACCTCGGTTCTGACGCGGGCGCTGCAATTCGATAGCCAGACCGCGATCTACAGCAGCGCGTGGTACAATGGCACCAGCTATGACGACACCGATTTTGGTCTTGTGGTGGTGCCCGCGCCGGGGGTGACGCTGGAGCAGGCCGAGGCGCAGATGGACGAGGTGCTGGCGCGTTTCCTCAGCGATGGCGTTGACGAGGAACAGCTTGACCGGATCAAGTTCCAGCTGCGCGCCGAAGCGATCTATGAGCGTGACAACGTCAGCTCGCTGGCGCGGCGCTATGGCGATGCGCTGACATCCGGCCTTAGCATTGACGACATTCACGACTGGCCGCAGATCCTGCAGCAGGTCACCCCGGAGGAGATCGTCGCCGCCGCGCGCAGCCTGTTCGATCCCAGCCAAGCGGTCACCGGCTACCTGATGCCCGCGCGCGATGCGCCTGCATCAGGGCAGCCGGTATCGCTGCCCGCCAGCAAGGAGGTGACCCAATGAAGCCGTTTCTCGCCGCCGCTTTCGCGCTGCTTGTTGCCTCTCCGGCGCTGGCAGAGATGCAGATTCAGCAAATCGACACGCCGGGTGGTTTTCACGCATGGCTGGCGCAGGAAGACAGCATTCCCTTCACCTCGCTGGAAATCCGCTTTCGGGGCGGCACCTCGCTGGATGCACCGGGCAAGGAGGGCGCCATCAACCTGATGACCGGCCTGCTTGAGGAAGGCTCGGGTGAGATGGACTCCGCCGCCTTTGCCGAGGCAAGCGAATCGCTGGCGGCCAGCTATCGCTACCGTACCAGCACCGACAGCATCGCCGTTTCTGCACAGTTCCTGACCGAAAACCGCGATGAGGCGGTGGACCTGCTGCGCCAGAGCCTGATCGAGCCGCGTTTTGATGATGATGCCATCGAGCGGGTGCGCCAGCAGGTGCTGTCGGGCATCGCCAGCGATGCCAAGGACCCCGACGCCATCGCCTCGCACGCCTTTGATTCGCTGGTGTTCGGCGATCACCCCTATGCCCGCGCCTCGGACGGCACCATCGACAGCGTGACGGCGCTGACGCGCGCGGACCTGATCGCCGCGCATCAAGCCGCGATGACCCGCGATCGGGTGTATATCTCGGCGGCGGGCGATATCTCGGCGGACGAGCTGTCGGCGCTGATCGACAATTTGCTGGCGGATCTGCCGGAGTCTGGCGTAGCGCTGCCGCCGGACATGCAGGTCGCCACCACGGCGGGCGTGACCGTCGTGCCCTTTGAGACACCGCAATCGGTGGCGATCTTCGGCCATGAGGGCATTACGCGCGACGATCCGGATTTCTTTGCCGCCTATGTGCTGAACACCATCCTTGGCGGCGGCGGATTCGAGGCGCGCCTGATGAACGAAGTGCGCGAGAAGCGCGGGCTGACCTATGGCGTTTATTCCTACCTGATGCCGATGGACCACGCCGAGCTGTATGTCGGCCGCGTCGCCTCGGCCAATGACCGCATCGCCGAGGCGGTCTCAGTCATCCGTGACGAATGGGCGAAAATGGTGCAAAGCGGCGTCACGCAGGAGGAGCTGACGCAGGCACAGACCTATCTCACCGGCGCCTACCCGCTGCGATTCGATGGCAACGGGCCGATCGCGCGCATTCTTGTGGGGATGCAGATGGACGGGCTGACCCCGGATTACGTGCTGACCCGCAACGACAAGATCGAGGCCCTGACCTTGGATGAGGTCAACCGCGTCGCATCGCGCATCCTCAAGCCAGAGGCGCTGCGCTTTGTCGTGATTGGCCAGCCCGAGGGGCTGGAAGAAACGCCGGGCTGAGCCCCTGCGCCGTACATGAAACTTGCGCAGCACATGAAAAGAGGGCCGGAGCGATGCTCCGGCCCTTTTGCTTTGTCTGGCTGGCGAATCTGGCTCAGTGCCGGAAATGGCGCATTCCGGTAAAGACCATCGCAAGGCCCGCCTCGTCAGCGGCGGCGATCACCTCGTCGTCGCGCATCGAGCCGCCCGGCTGGATGACGGTGCTCGCGCCCGCCGCCGCCGCTTCGAGCAGCCCGTCGGCAAAGGGGAAAAACGCATCCGACGCCACCGCCGAGCCCTTGGTCAGCGGTTCGGGCAGGCCCATCGCCTCGGCCATGCGCTCGGCCTTCTTGGCGGCGATCAGCGCCGAATCAAGGCGGCTCATCTGGCCCGCGCCAACGCCGACGGTGGCACCATCCTTGACGTAGACGATGGCGTTGGACTTGACGTGCTTGGCCACCTTCCACGCAAACAGCAGGTCGCGCAGTTCATCGTCGGTCGGCTGGCGCTTGGTCACCACCCGCAGATCGTCAAGGCCGATCATCCCGGTGTCCTTGTCCTGCACAAGGAAACCGCCCGCCACCTGCCGATAGGTCAGGCCGGGCGTGCCCGGGTTGGCAACGCCATTGGTGGTCAGCAGGCGCAGGTTCTTCTTCTTGGCAAAGATCTCCTTGGCCGCGTCATCCGCGCCCGGCGCGATGACCACCTCGGTAAAGATCTCGGTGATCGCCTCGGCGGTTTCTGCGTCCAGCTTGCCGTTCAGCGCCACGATGCCGCCAAAGGCCGAGGTGCGATCGCAGTCATAGGCCTTTTTATAGGCTTCAAGCAGGGTCGCCCCGCGCGCCACACCACTGGGGTTGGCGTGCTTGATGATCGCCACCGCCGGGCCATCGCCGGGCAGGAATTCCGACACGAGTTCAAAGGCCGCGTCAGTGTCGTTGATGTTGTTGTAGCTCAGTTCCTTGCCCTGATGCTGCACGGCGCTGGCAACGCCCGGGCGATCCGAGCCATCGCGGTAGAACGACGCCGCCTGATGCGGGTTCTCGCCATAGCGCAGGGTCTGCGCGAGGCTTCCGGCAAAGGCGCGGCGGCGCGGTGCGGCATCGTCCAGCGCGCCCGCCATCCATGTCGACACAGCGGCGTCATACGCGCCGGTGCGGGCATAGGCGACCTGCGCCAGCTTCTGGCGGAAGGCATAGCTGGTGGCGCCGTCATTGGCATCAAGCTCGGCCAGCAGCGGCTCGTAATCGGCCACGTCGACCACGACGTTGACAAAGGCATGGTTCTTGGCCGCGGCGCGGATCATCGCCGGGCCGCCTATGTCGATGTTCTCGATGCAGGTGTCGTAATCGGCGCCCTTGGCCACGGTTTCCTCGAACGGGTAGAGGTTCACCACCAGCAAGTCGATTTCCGGGATGTCATGGCCCTTCATGGCGTCGACATGGGCGTCGTTGTCACGCAGCGCCAGCAGGCCACCATGGATGCGCGGGTGCAGGGTCTTTACCCGGCCATCCATCATCTCGGGGAACTCGGTCACCTCGGCGACATCGCGCACCGGCACACCTTCAGCGCGCAGGGCAGCGGCAGAGCCGCCGGTCGACAGGATCTCGATCCCGCGCGAGGCCAGCGCCTGGCCCAGCTCGATGAGCCCCTTCTTGTCGGATACGGAAATCAGGGCGCGGGCGACTTTGTGCAGGTCAGGCATACGGATCGGTTCCCAAAGGTTAAGGCGTCTCGTCTTCCGCCCTCGTCTCGACCAGGTCCCGGACCGCGATGGCGGTCTCCTGTGCCTTGGCCAGGCTCCAGCGGATGCGGCTCGCATACTCCATCGCGCGGCCGGATAAAACGACCTGTTTGCTCGCACGGGGCCGCAAACGGCCCTTTTCAAGGTAAACCGACGGCTCCAGCGTCAGTTGCGGCCCCTGTTCCGCCCGAAACACCCAGATCTCGCCGGATTTCAGCGCCATCGACACGGCGTAGCCGCCCATATCAAGCGCCGCATCGACATCCGGGTGCAGATGGAATCGCAACTGCCAAGGCAGGCCGCTGAGCTGGGCGTGATCCATGCGCCGGTCGAACAGGCGCTTGTCGGGGTCGGTCAGGGTGGTCAGCAGGTCTTCGCCAATCAGGGTGCGCCCGTCCTGCGACAGCTCAAGCTTGCGGGCATGGGTCAGCCCATGGGTGCGGCGATAACCGTCATGTCCGCCCTCAAAGCACAGCCCGTCGCCCGAGGGCGTGATCTGCACCGGCACGTCTTCGGGCGCCTCTTCGAGATATTCGCGCGGCATCCCGCCAACCATTGTCGGTTCGGCCAGCCGCGCCGAGCTGTAGCCATCAAGGCACAGTGTCGAATGCGATGGCGTGGCGCGCCCGGCGCGGCGCCAGTCCTCGCCGAACACCGTGCCCGCACCGCAGCTGACCACCAGCGGCCGCCGCCCCGAGGTCAGCTCGAAGGCAAGGGTCGAGGCATGGGCATCGGCGCTGGCCTTGCCGCGCGGCGGCGGCGCGGCGTCGATGATCACCGTGGTGCGGGCAAAGCCAAGCCGCGCATAGCCCATCGCAAGCCCGTCCGCAGGCTTGCGGCGCACCCCCGAGGCGGCAAGCGCCTGATCGAGCCGCCCGTCGATGCCCTTTCCCCCACCCTGAAACCGGGCCAGCCCGCCATCGGCATGGCGCAACGCCCGCAGGGTCGGCGCGATGCGGGCAATGGCACCGGTCAGCGCCGGGTCTGGTTCGCGATCGCTCGCCTCCAGCGCCGCCTGTACCCATGTCAGCAGGGTAAACACCTCGAGCAGCTCTTCGGGATTGCGCGTGGGAATGCCGCCCTGAGCATCGATCTGCGCATCGCATTCGCGCGCCAGCGCCCGAAGCGCCGGGGCGACATGTTCGGCCATGCCCTCCAGCGCCAGCCCGGCATAGAGCAGCCCGGTCAGCGCTTCGAAACGCGGCAGCCCCGGCGGCGAGGCTTTCCAGCGCCGCGCCAGAAAGATCGTCTGCCGCGCCAGCGACTGGAAGAACAGATCAGAGCGCGCGCCGTCAGTGCCCCTCAGCACGAACAGCGCATGGTGAATGCAGCGGATCAGCCGCTGGCCCGCCGCCTCGGGCAACCAGCCCTCGCCGTGCCCTGCGCCAAAGCGGTCGATCCAACCCCACAGCCAGTCCTGCGCCAGCGCCCGCGCGTGCATGTCACCGACAGCGGCGAGATCGTCGAGCCAGCGAAACCCGTGGATCTCTGCGTCCCATGCCGGATCGGGGGCGCTCAGATCCCAGATCATTGCACCGGGGGCTTCGATAAGATGACCTGCGAACAAAAGGTTCCCGGCGCAAAGCTGCCGCCCACGCGCAAAGCGCCCGGTGCTGCGCGGCTCGGGGCTGGACACGAACCCGGTCGCCGGCCGTGCCCGCGCCGACAAGCGCGCGTGAAAGCGGTTGAGAAGCCGCGTGATTGCGGCGGACAAGCCCTCTGTCCGTGACATACGCCTCTTTTGCCCTCAGTCCTGCCCCGACTCAGGGGTCTGTCCGCGGCTCTTGGTGGCGCGGTTCTTTCGGGCACAAGCTTACCAAGCGCACAGAATCAAGTCATCCCGCAAAGGGCCGGGTCAGGCGGGTTTGTGCAGCACTGCCATATAGAACCCATCCATGCCGCCGCGATCCGCCCAGAAATCGGGCCGAAGACGCAGGCCGCCCTCGTCGCTGCGCCACGCCTCGTCAAGGCCGGGCGCCTCGGGGCGCAGAACGCGCAGACCTTCGTGGCGGGCCAGCGCCTCTTCGATCTGGCATTCGCCCTCATCAGGGATCAGCGAGCAGGTGCAGAACACCAGCCGCCCGCCCGGCGCCAGCAGCGTCAGCGCATGGTCGATCATTGCGCCCTGAAGACCGATCAGCTCGGAAATGCCCTCGCCCTGCTTGGCATGCGGCAGATCCGGGTGGCGGCGAATGGTGCCAGTGGCGGAACAGGGCGCATCGAGCACGATGGCATCGTAGGCGCCCTGATGGTCCAACGCATCGCCAACCACGATCTGCGCGGCCAGCCCGGTGCGGGCAAGATTCTCGGCCACCCGGGCCATGCGATGTTCGGACAGGTCAAGCGCGGTGACCCGCGCCCCCGCCGCCGCAAGCTGCATGGTCTTGCCGCCGGGGGCGGCGCACATGTCAAGCACGCTCAGACCGGCGACATCCCCCAGCAAACGCGCAGGCAGCGCAGCGGCGGCGTCCTGCACCCACCACTCGCCAGCCTCGAAGCCGGGCAGCGCAGACACCTGCCCCGCCTGCGCCAGCCGCACCGACCCAGTGGGCAGCAGCGCGCCGCCTGTGGCATCGGCGAGCGCTTGCGGATCGCCCTTGGCAGTCAGATCCAGCGGCGCGCCGGCAAGATGCGCGGCCTCCATCGCGGCCACCGCCTGCGGCCCCCAGGCCGCGACAAGCGGATCGCGCAGCCAGCGCGCCAGACGCGGCGCACGTAGCCTCGCCCATTGCGCGGGGCCATCCTCGGCCACCTTGCGCAGCACGGCGTTGACCATGCCCTTCATGGTCTGGGTCTTGCGATCCGCCCCCACCATCTGCACCGCTTCGTTCACAACGCCATGAGCCGCCCCGCCGCTGCACAGCTCCAGCGTACCCAGGCGCAAGACGTTGCGCACAAATAGCGGAGGGTTCTTGCGCAAATGCGGCTTCAGCACCCGGTCGCAGCGGTCGAGATTGCGCAGCACCTCCATCGCCAGCCTCTGCGCGGTGGCCTTGTCGGCGGGCGCAAGAGCCTCCCACGCATGGCCGGACATGGCATCTGACATCAGCCGCCCCTGCCCCAGGACCTGCCCAAGCAGTTGAACAGCCTGCGCGCGGGCAGAGGGAATGGCGGCCATGGATCTCTCCCGGGTTGTCTGGTGGGGTTGGCCGCGCCTATATCAGCAGGGAACACCTGAGGAAAGCCGCCATGACCGAAGATATCCAAGCCCCCGCAAACCTGCCCCCCGCTGCACAGCGCGCCCTTGCCGAAGCCGCAGAGCGCCGCCGCACTGCCGAAGAAGACCCCGCCCGCAATCCGCTGCCCAAGGAATACGGCGGTCGCGACGGCCTCGACCCCGCGCGCTACGGGGATTGGGAGAAAAAAGGTCTCGCGATCGACTTCTGATCCGCCCCGCCGAACGGTGGAAAGGGGGCCAGCCCCCTCGGCCTTGCGGCCTCACCCCCGGAGTTTCTCCGGCAAGATGAAGGTGGGGCGCGGCGCTTGTCTTCATCTTGCCGGGTAAACTCCGGGGGGCGCGAAGCGCGGGGGCAGCGCCCCCTCCGTGCTCTGACAGTCAGGTGCGATCAGTCGTTCAGGCCGAGCACGTCCAGCATGTCATACTCACCGGGTGCCTTGTCCTGCCCCCAGAGCGCTGCCTTCAGGGCACCGCGTGCGAACAAACCACGGTCGGAAGCGACGTGTTTGAGGAAGATCCGCTCGCCTGCGGCGGCAAAGATCACCTCATGCTCGCCCACCACATCGCCGCCGCGCAGGGCGTGAAAGCCGATGTGGCCACGCGTGCGCTTGCCGGTGATGCCGTCACGGCCACGGTCTGACACCTCGGCCAGATCGACCGCGCGTCCGGCGGCGGCGGCTTCGCCGAGCATCAGCGCCGTTCCGGAGGGGGCATCGACCTTCTGGTTGTGATGCGATTCGACGATCTCGATATCCCAGTCTTCATCCAGCGCCGCCGCCACCTGCTGCGTCACCTTGGTCAGCAGATTCACGCCAAGGCTCATGTTCCCGGCCCGCACCACAACCGCGTGGCGCGCCGCTGCCGTGATCTTTGCCAGATCGTCATCGGACAGCCCTGTGGTGCCGATCACATGCACCGCCCGGGCCTGCGCCGCCAGTTCGGCAAAGGCCACCGTGGCCGCAGGCGCGGTGAAATCGATCACCGCCTGCGCCTTCGAGAACGCCTCGAGCGCGTCATCGGTCACGACGACGCCGTTTTCCTGCCCGCCCATGCAGGCCCCAAGATCGCGTCCGACCCAGTCGTGCCCCGTTCGTTCGACGGCGCCGACCAGGGCCAGCCGGTCGCTTTTCTCGAGTGCGCGCACCAGCATCTGCCCCATGCGGCCAGACACCCCCGTCACCACCACGCCCGGCTTGTCCGTCATCGTCATCTCCTGTCCATAAATCGCGCCCTGCTTAGCGCGCAGTGCGCCGCTTGGCAAAGCCCCGGCAGAAGACTAAGTGAGTGCCCATGGCAAAGAACAGATTCCACGACGGGCAAGGGCCCAGCCAGCGACAGCTTCGGGTCGGCGAACTTATTCGCCGCACCCTGTCCGAAGTCCTGCAGCGAGGCGATATCCATGACCCAGAACTCAACCGCTTGTCGATCACCGTCGGCGAGGTCTCCGTGTCTCCCGATCTGAAGGTCGCGACCGCCTATGTGGTGCCACTTGGCGGCGGCGATTCGGACGCGATGTTCGAAAGGCTCAAACGCAACCAGAACGAGCTGCGCCGCGCCGTATCGAAGGGGCTGACCCTGAAATACGCGCCCGAGCTGCGGTTTCGGCTCGACGAAACCTTCGATCGGCTCGACGAGACGCGCCGCCTGTTCTCGCAGGATGCGGTGCGCCGGGACATCGAGGAAGAAGAGTGATCCTGCGCGCCGTCCTTGCCGCGCTTGCCCTGCTGGCCGGCCCGGCGGCTGCGCTTGAATGTCAGGACAGCAGCTACATGGGCAACCGCTACACCTGGTGCAAGGTGGATGCGGCGCGCGAGGATCTGCGCCTGTTTCTCTACAATCCCGACGGCGGGGCTTGGGGACAGTTCCCGCAGCTGGATGCCAGCCTTGGCGCCGAGGACAAGGCGCTGCTGTTTGCGATGAACGCTGGCATGTACCACCCGAACCGCGCGCCGGTCGGGCTTTATATCGAAGACGGCGAGACCCTGAACGAGGCCGTCTCGAGCGCTGGTCCGGGCAATTTCGGGCTGCTGCCCAATGGCATCCTGTGCATCCGCGCCCGCCGCGCCGACGTGATCGAGACCCGCAAATACCTCGCTGACCGCCCCGCCTGCGATTTCGCCACCCAGTCCGGCCCGATGCTGGTGATCGACGGCGAATTGCATCCGCGATTCATTCCGGACAGTGACTCGCGCTATCTGCGCAATGGCGTCGGCACATCCGACAACGGCAAGACCGCGATCTTTGCCATCTCGAACAACCCGGTAAATTTCCACGACTTCGCGAGTTTTTTCCGCGACGGGCTGAAGCTGGATCAGGCGCTGTTCCTTGATGGCAATGTTTCGCGCCTCTACGCGCCCGGTTTCGGGCGGCGTGATCTGGTCGGGCGCGCCATGGGCCCGATCGTCGGCGTGGTCGGCACGCCCGACTGAGCCGTTTTCCTTGCGTCGCGGGGCGGCGCACCCTACCTCGGGATACGAGCCAAGGCGGAGCATCCATGACCGACACCACCCGAACCCTCGACATACTGACCCGCAATCTGCTGGACGCCGCCGCGAAGGCGGGCGCCGATGCATCGGACGCGATTGCCGTTGATGGCAGTTCCATCGCCATCGACGTGCGCGGCGGCGCGCTGGAACATGCCGAACGCTCCGAAGGCGTCGATATCGGGCTGCGGGTGTTCGTGGGCAGGCGTTCGGCGGTGGTCTCGTCGTCGGATGTCCGCCCCGAGACATTGGCGAGCATGGCCGAGCGCGCCGTGGCGATGGCCCGCGAAGCGCCCGAAGACCCCCACGCCGGGCTGGCCGACCCGGCGCAGCTGGTCGCGTCATGGGATGTGGGCGCGCTTGAGATGTGCGATCCCGCCGAAGACCCCTCGCCCGCCGAGCTGCAGGAAGACGCCCGCATCGCCGAGGCCGCCGCGCTGGCGGTGAGCGGCATCGGGCAGGTGCAATCGGCCTCGGCCGGATACGGGCGGCGACGGGTGCACATGGCCGCGAGCAACGGCTTTTCCGGCGGATATACCCGGTCGAGCCGGTCGCGCTCCTGCGTGGCCATCGCGGGCGAAGGCGCGACGATGGAGCGCGATTACGACGGTGACAGCCGCACCTTCCAATCCGATCTGCGTTCTGCCGAAGACATTGGCCGCATTGCCGCCGAGCGGGCGCTGGAACGGCTGAACCCGCGCAAGCCCAAGACCGGCGCATGGCCGGTGCTGTTTGACGAGCGCATTTCGTCGTCGCTGATCGGGCATCTTCTCGGGGCAATCAACGGCAGCGCCGTGGCGCGCGGCGCCTCGTGGCTGCGCGACGCACTCGGAGAGCAGGTGCTGCCCAAGGGTCTGTCGCTGATCGAGGACCCGTTCCGCCCGCGCATGATGGGCTCGCGCCCGTTCGATGCCGAGGGCCTGCCGGTACAGCGCCGCGCCCTGGTCGAGGACGGCGTGCTCAAGGGGTTCACGCTGGATCTGGCCAATGCGCGCAAGCTGGGCATGGACCCGACCGGCAATGCCGCGCGCGGCACCGGCGGCGGCCCGTCGCCGAGCAGCTGGAACATCGCGCTGACCCAAGGCAGCGCCAGCCGCGACGAGCTGATCGCGCAGATGGGCACCGGGCTGATCGTGACCTCGATGATCGGCGCGACGATCAACCCCAACACCGGCGATTATTCGCGCGGCGCGGCGGGCATCTGGGTTGAAAACGGTGTGCCAAGCTACACCGTTTCCGGGGTGACCATCGCCGGCAACCTGCGCGATTTCCTGCCACGGGTGATCCCGGCCAATGACGGGCGGGCCTATCTCAGCCGCGTGGTGCCCTCGCTGCTGGTCGAGGGGCTCACGCTTGCCGGAGAGTGATCTTGCGCTGCTGATCCGCGCCGCACGCGCTGCGGCCGAGATCGCCACGGGCTTTGCCCAAAGCGCGCTGAACGTGCGCCGGAAGCCAGACGATGGCAGCCCGGTGACCGATGCCGACATGGCCGTGGACGCGGCGCTGAGCGACATTCTGCGCGGGGCGCGGCCCGGCTATGGCTGGCTCTCCGAGGAAAGCATCGATTCGACGGACCGGCTGGCGGCCGACAGCGTGTTCATCGTCGATCCCATCGACGGCACGCGCAGCTTTATCGAAGGCTCTGACAGCTGGGCGCATTCGCTTGCGGTGGCGCGGCGCGGCAAGATCACCGCCGCCGTGGTGTACCTGCCGCTGCTGGACCGCATGTTCGATGCGGCCCTCGGCGAGGGCGCGCGGCTCAACGGTGCCCCGCTCAGGGCCAGCACGGTGCGCGATGCCGAAACCGCCCGCGTGCTGGTGACGCGCCCGGTGCTCGAACCAGAGCATTGGGATGGCGCGGTGCCGCAGCTCAGCCGCCACCACCGCCCGTCGGTGGCCTACCGGCTGGGGTTGGTGGCGCAGGGACGCTTTGACGCGATGCTGACGCTGCGCGCCTCGTGGGAATGGGATATCGCGGCAGGGGCGCTGCTGCTGTCCGAATCGGGCGCGCGAATGACCGACCGGCACGGCGCGCCGATCCGCTTCAATGCGCCCGATCCGCGCCATGACGGCATCCTTGCCGCCAACCCCGCGCTGCACGCCAACATGCTGGCGCGGCTGCGGCACTAGGCTCTCTGCGGCGCGCCGGATGCTGGCTTGACCTCGCCCCTGCGGCTCGTAGGGTGCACCCATTCCCGCATGAAAGGACACCTCCCATGGTTCAGCGACTTCATCTTGTCTTCGGCGGCGAGCTCGTCACCCCGGAAAAGAACGTCTTCAAGAATGTCGACGATCTGCACGTTGTCGGGATCTTCCCCGATTACGCCAGCGCCCATGATGCGTGGAAGGCCGAAGCGCAGCGCACCGTCGATAACGCCCACATGCGCTATTTCATCGCCCATCTGCACCGCCTGCGCGACGAAGAAGCCGAGGCATCGACCACCGAAGAACTCGGCTGACACCCTTGCCGGACTCGCCCCCCGCGCGAAAGCCCTTTGCGCTGAGCGCCTATCTCGCCGCCGCTCGGAGCCGAAGTTCTGCGACGCCCCCGACGGCGGCGCGCCCGGGCGGCGCGCTTGTCTGGATGCATGCCCATGACAAGGCCGTGCTGCGCACCCTTGCAAGCATCGGCGCGCGGCTGCGCTGCCAGAGGCCCGAAATCTCGGTCCTGCTGACATGGCCCGCGACGCTGGGGCCGCAGCGGCTGCCCGATGGGCTGCTGGGGCAGCCGCTGGGGCCGGATGGCGCTGGCGAAGCGCAAGGCTTTGCCGCGCATTGGCGTCCGCAGATCGGGCTGTGGACGGGCACGCTTCTGCATCCGGCGCTGCTGTCACGGCTGCATGACAAGGGCACGCGCCTGGCCTGCATCGCCCCCGAGATCTGGCGTGTGCCCAGCCCGATCTGGATGCCCGACTGCACCACGGCGACGCTTGATCTGTTTGACCTGCTGTTTGCCGGGGATGAGCCCGGCTGGCGCCGCTTGCGCCGCCTTGGGCTGCCCGTGGACCGGCTGCGCCGCTCTGGCCCGCTGATTGAAACCGCCCCGACGCTCGATTGCCGCCGCACGCTGCACGAAGAGATGGCACAGTTGCTGTCTGGCCGGCCCTGCTGGCTGGCGGCGCGGGTGCGCGCCGACGAGGCGGGCGACATCCTGCGCGCCCATGCCCGCGCCATCCGCCTTGCGCATCGCCTGCTGCTGTTCATGGTGCCTGCCAGCCGCGGAGACGGGCGCGCCATTGCCACGCTTCTGCGCGAATCGCCGCTGCGGGGGGCCTATTGGGACGATGGCGACATGCCCGATGAAAACACCCAGGTGCTGCTGACCGAGGATGCCTCGGAACTCGGGCTGTGGTATCGGCTGGCGCCGGTCACCTTTCTTGGCGGGTCATTGCGCCCCGGCCCCGGCGGCGAAGACCCGCTGCAGGCCGCCGCCCATGGCACGGCGCTGCTCTATGGGCCGAACGTCGGGCGCTACCTTTCCTCCTATTCGCGCCTCGCCGAGGCGGGCGCGGCGCGCATCGTGCGCGATTCCGACACGTTGGCGACCGCCGTGTCGCATCTTGTGGCCCCCGATCACGCCGCCGCCATGGCCCATGCGGGCTGGGACGTGGTGAGCCAGGGTGCAGCGCTGACCGACGAAATCATCGCGCTGGTCTGCGACACCGTCGATGCCGAGCCGGAGCCCGCCTGATGCGCCCCCCCGCCTTCTGGTACACCGATCCCGATACGCCCGCCCTGCCCGCGCGCCTGCTGGCGCCGCTGGCTGCGCTGAGCGCCCGCGCCACGGCCCGGCGTCTGGCGCGGCCCGGCGCGCGCATCGGCGTCCCGGTGATCTGCGTCGGCAACATCAACGCCGGCGGCACCGGCAAGACCCCCACCGTGATCGCCCTTGTCGAACGGCTGCTGGCGCGTGGGCGCAGCCCGCATGTGGTGTCGCGTGGGCATGGCGGCAGCCTGACCGGCCCCACCCGCGTCGACCCGCAGCACCATGGCGCAGCCGAGGTCGGCGACGAGCCGCTGCTGCTGGCCGCGTTTGCCCCGGCGTGGATCGCGCGCGATCGCGCCGCGGGTGCGCGCGCCGCGCTGGCCGCAGGCGCCGATGTCATCGTGATGGATGACGGCTTCCAGAATCCGGCCCTGCACAAGGATCTGAGCCTCGTCGTCGTCGATGCCGCCAAGGGCTTTGGCAACGGGCGCTGCCTGCCCGCCGGACCGCTGCGCGAGCCGGTCGCGACCGGGCTTGCCCGCGCCGATCTGTTGCTGTCGATCGGCCCGCAGCCCGCTCAGGACCAGTTCGCCGCGCTCTGGAGCAAGCGCATCACCCTGCCGCATCTGACCGGGGCGCTGACCCCGTTGCAGACAGGCATGGACTGGCAGGGCCTGCCCGCGCTGGCCTTTGCCGGCATCGGCCACCCAGAGAAATTCTTTGCCACGCTGAAGAGCCTTGGCGCGGATCTGCTGGCCTCGCACGCGCTGGACGATCACCAGCCCTTTACCCCCGCCCTGCTGACCCGGCTGGAAGCGGATGCGCTGCGACTGGGCGCTCAGCTGGTCACCACCGAAAAGGACGCGGTGCGCCTGCCGGAAAGTTTCCGCCCAAAGGTGCTGAGCCTGCCGGTGCGCTTGCAGATCGACGCCCCGGCCCCGCTTGATGCGGCGCTGGACCGGATCCTGTGATCACTCTGCCGCGAGCGGCAGCGCCTTGCCCTCGTGACCGATGCTGGCAATATCCGCCACCACGCCGCGCAGCAGGCGGCGGAAGGCCTGAAAATTGGCGTTTGGCCTGATCTCGACCTCGTCCATGTAGATCGAGCGGTCGATTTCGATCTGCACCGCGTGCTGACGGCGCGACGGCCGCCCATATGCCTGCGTCACATAGGCCCCGGCAAACGGCATATTGCGCACCACCGACAGCCCCGCCGCGACAAAAGCCGCCTCGATCCGCGAAACGATGGCAGGCGCGGCCGAAGCGCCGAAACGATCGCCAATGACGATCTCGGGCCGACGGGCACAATTGCGGGCCACCGCGTCCACCGCCTCATGCGGCATGGAATGGCAATCGATCAGCACCGACTCTCCGAATTGCGCATGGGCCTGCGCCAGCAGCGCGCGCAGCTGGTCGTGGTAAGGGTGCCAGAAATGCGCGATGCGCCGCTCGGCCTCGGCCATGGGCAGTTTGCCGCGATAGATCGCCCGCCCATTCGACACCACGCGCGGCACCACGCCCAGCCCGCTGGCCACGCGCGGGTTGTGCCCGCCGCGCCGCACCCCTTCGATCAGCGCCGGGTCAAGCTCATCGGCGGCCCGGTTGAGATCCAGAAAGGCGCGCGGTGCATTGGCCCGCAACAGCGGCGCGCCGAATTGCGGCGCACAGTCGAACAGCCGGTCGACAAAAGCGTCTTCGGAGGTGCGGATGGACTGATCGTCCAGCACGGTGGTGCGCAGAAAGCTCCAGGGATAGTCGCGCCCGGAATGCGGAGAGGCAAAAACCACGAGCGAGGTGATCGCTTCGGGCAAATCGAGATGATAGGGGACCTTCGGCAATACACCCTCCGTTTCAAGGCATCCTAGCGCGATTTTGCCTCTGGCCCAAAGCGTCTTTTCTGTAGTTTCACGGCGAAGTAAAAAACCTGAAATCGTGGAGACAAAAGCCCTTGCCACGACTTACGACTCCTTTTATACGCCCGCTACCGGCGCGAAACACCTCGCGCCCCGGCGCTTCCGGGGCAAGAGACACGCTAGCGCAAGGGTCAGAATGGGCGGTTAGCTCAGCGGTAGAGCACTACGTTGACATCGTAGTGGCCACTGGTTCGATCCCAGTACCGCCCACCATGACCTACAATTCACCGTTTCGCGGTGCTGTGACCCGGGCACGCGCCCACATGGCACCCGGGACAGACGGCAACATCAGGCGCTCGCGCGCCGCGAAATGAGGAGAGACCCATGAAGGTCGCAAACTCGCTCCGCTCGCTCAAAAAGCGCCATCGCGACTGCCGCGTTGTGCGTCGCAAGGGCCGCGTTTACGTGATCAACAAGACCCAGCGTCGGTTCAAAGCCCGACAGGGCTGATCGTCGCATTGATCGCATAAAGATTGCAGGGGCCGCCCATTGGGTGGCCTTTTTGCTGTTCGGGCATCTGTTTCGACCCGTTCCGGTGTTGCCTCAGCCTATGGTGATCTCGACCCGGTAATCGAGCCGCGCGCCGGTGGGCAGGCCATAATAGCCCCCCTCGACCGGCATGGTTTCCTCTTGCGTGGGCGCGGCATAAACCGCGACATGCCCGTCGCCGACCCGCAGACCATGGGTCGGATCGAACCCCAGCCAGCCAACCCCCGGCAGCCAGACCTCGGGCCAGGCGTGCAGGTGACGTTGCCCATCGACGCTTTCGGCATGGGCCTGATAGCCGCTGGCAAAGCGCCCCGGCAGCCCGACCCCCCGGCAGCAGGCAAGAAACAGAATCGCAAGATCGCGGCAGGCCCCCTCGGCGCGGGTCAGGGTTTCGGCGGGGGTCTGGGCAAAGCCGGTCTCGCGGATGCGCCGATCGGTGCGGCGGAACAGCGTGAGCGTCAGCGCATCCAGAAAGGCCAGCGGCTCTGCCCTTGCCTCGCGCAGCAGGGCGGCGGCGAAATCGCTCACCGCCGGGCCGGGATCGGCGCTGACAAGGTAGGGCCGGTGCTCTTTTGCCCGCAACGCCCAAGGCAGTGGCGGCAAGGCCCGCGTGATGATGGGCGGCGGCACGGTGTCGATGACAAAGCGGCTTTCCAGCCGCAGCCGGTCGGTTTAGCCTTCGAATTCCAGCAGCAGCGTCAGGTTTCCCTGATTGTCGGCAACCTCGCGCTTGACGATGGGGCCGGGATCGACGGCCAGCTCCCGGCTCAGCAACCGCCCGGCATCGCGGCGGGGGCTCATCCGCAGCCGGTGCGCGGCCAGCGTCACCGGGGTTTCATAGCTGTAGATCGTCTCGTGCAGCACCGAAAAGCGCATGTCCTCTCCTGTCAGGCACAGGGGATGCCCCCGCCCCGATGGCGGCACACGGATACGCGCGGTGCAAGCCCCATGCGGCGGACCTGCCCCGACGCAGGCGCGCGGCGCTCAAAGGCGCGGCACAGCCTCGGCCTCTGCCCCGGCGCGGGCCGCCGCGACGAAACGCTCGATCAGCGCCGCCTGCTTGACGCCGGGAGCCGATTCGACCCCGGAGGACACATCGACCTGCCGTGCCCCGGTCATTTCGATGGCGCGCGCGACGTTGTCCGGGGTCAGACCTCCGGCCAGCATCCAAGGGCAAGGCCAGCGCCGCCCGGCGATCAGCCGCCAATCAAAGGCGAGACCATTGCCCCCCGGCAGCGCTGCCCCCTTCGGCGCCTTGGCATCGACCAGAAGCTGGTCGGCGACGCGGCCATATTCGACCAGCGCCGGAAGGTCTTCTTCGCCGCGCACCCCGACCGCCTTCATCACCGGCAGGCCAAAGCGCGCCCGCACCTGTGCCACCCGCTCGGGGGTTTCGCTGCCGTGCAATTGCAGAATATCCAGCGGCACCGCGCCAAGGATCTCGTCCAGCGCCGCGTCGGTGGCATTGACCACAAGGCCGACCTTGGCCAGCCCCACCGGCGCGCCAAGCGCCAGCAGGCGCGCCGTGTCGATGGCCACATTGCGCGGACTTTTGGCAAAGAACACGAAGCCAGCATAGCGCGCGCCGCTGGCAGCGACCGCCGCCACATCCGCCGCCGTCTTCAAACCGCAAATCTTGACCGAAACCTGTGTCATCGCCTGCCTCGCTGCATGCCCGGCAAGACCCCCGCGCCCGCCGTCGCGGCCTTGTCGCACAAAGCGGGCCGCGCGGGCAAGGCGCGCGCCTTTGGCGGCCGCTTGCGCAGGTGTTCAGCCAAGAGGGTCCGCCCGCAGCCGCGGTTTGCATGCTATCGCGCAGGGTTTGCGCGGACATCACGGCGAAACGCAGGTCCGGCACAGAAAAACGGCGCAAAGCCTGTGGCCCCGCGCCGTTTTCAAATGCTTCCCGAAGGGGCCAGTCTCAGGCGCTGCGATCGAGAATCGCCAGAACCTCGTCCTTGCCCTCGTCCCGCTGGGCCTGAGTCTTTTTCAGCTCGCGTTCGAGCTTGCGCACCTCGGCCTTGCGGTGTTGCGCTTCGGCGCGGTGCTTGTGCTCGCGCAGCCATTCCCAGACAAAGCCGATCAGCAGGCCAAAGACGATGCCGCCGAAAAACACCAGAAACACCGGAACGGTGATCCCCGCCTGAAACTGCAGCAGCGACGACAGCTCTGCCGTCAGCAGCTTGAGATCAACCATCTCGCGGTTGGCCATTGCGATAGCCACAAGGACCACGGCCAGCACCGCCAGAAACGCATAGCGAATGTAACGCATGTTCTTTCTTACTTTCCGTTCAGCCGGTCACGAAGCAGCTTGCCGGTCTTGAAGAACGGCACATGCTTTTCCTCGACCTCAACCGCCTCTCCGGTCCTCGGGTTCCGCCCGAGCCGCGCATCCCGCTTCTTTACCGAAAAGGCCCCGAAACCGCGCAGCTCGACCCGGTTACCCGCGGCCATCGCATCGGTGATCTCCTCGAAGATCGTATTCACGATCCTCTCGACGTCCCGTTGGTAGAGATGCGGATTCTCTTCCGCGATCTTCTGGATCAATTCCGATCTGATCATCTCACCATCCCCTGCCAGGCGCCTTCCCGCGCCATTCCGTTCTACGACACTTACACAAAACCTGCCAAACGGAAACCGGCTGTTCACGGAGAAAAGCATGCATGGGCAGCGGTTTGATGCGGATCACGTGAGGTTCGGCGGCAGGCAGCGGCAGCCTGTGCCAGCCGGTAGCGGCAACGCCTGCGAATGAGGCAGCCCGCGATTCGGGAAAATCGACCGCTCCGAACGGGCGTCAGGCGCGCCCGTGCAGGCCCGCAAGCGCCATGAGCCCCCCGCCGGGCGCGGCGCTGAAACGAAGAAAGGGGCCCGAAGGCCCCTTTCCCGTCAATCCGAAACCGGACTGGATCAGTTGTCGCGCTTCAGCGCTGCGCCAAGGATGTCGCCCAGCGATGCACCCGAGTCGGAGGAGCCGAACTGTTCCACGGCCTCTTTCTCTTCGGCGATCTCGCGTGCCTTGATCGACAGACCCAGACGACGAGTCTTGAGGTCGACGTTGGTGACGCGCACATCGATGTGGTCACCGACCGAGAACCGCTCGGGGCGCTGCTCGGCACGGTCACGCGACAGGTCGGAGCGGCGGATGAAGGACTTCATGCCTTCGTATTCCACTTCGACGCCGCCATCTTCGATCGCGGTCACGGTCACGGTCACGATCGAGCCGCGCTTCACGCCGCCAGCCGCTTCGGCGAACTTGTCGCCGCCAAGCGCCTTGATCGAGAGCGAGATCCGCTCTTTGTCGGTGTCGACTTCGGTGACGACAGCCTGCACCACGTCGCCCTTGCGGTATTCCTGAATGGCTTCTTCGCCACGCTGGTCCCACGAGAGGTCCGAAAGGTGCACCATGCCGTCGATCTCGCCGTCAAGACCGATGAACAGACCGAATTCGGTGATGTTCTTGACTTCACCTTCAACCTGCGTGCCCTCGGGATGCGTCTCCGAGAAGAGCTCCCACGGGTTGCGCATGGTCTGCTTGAGGCCAAGCGAAACGCGACGCTTGGCAGCGTCGATTTCCAGCACCATGACTTCGACTTCCTGCGAGGTCGAAACGATCTTGCCGGGGTGCACGTTCTTCTTGGTCCAGGACATTTCCGAGACGTGAACGAGACCTTCGACACCCGGCTCCAGCTCGACGAACGCACCGTAATCGGTGATGTTGGTCACGCGGCCAGCATGGACAGAACCCAGCGGGTACTTGGCAGCCACCAGATCCCACGGATCTTCCTGAAGCTGCTTCATGCCCAGAGAGATACGGTGAGTGTCCTTGTTGATCTTGATGACCTGGACCTTGACGGTCTCGCCGATGGTCAGGATCTCGGACGGGTGGTTGACGCGACGCCATGCCATGTCGGTGACGTGCAGCAGACCATCAACGCCGCCCAGATCAACGAACGCACCGTATTCGGTGATGTTCTTGACCACGCCGTCGACCGTCTGGCCTTCGGTGAGGTTGGCAATGACTTCCGCGCGCTGCTCGGCCCGCGATTCTTCAAGGATAGCGCGACGCGAGACAACGATGTTGCCACGGCGACGGTCCATCTTGAGAATCTGGAACGGCTGCTTGAGACCCATGAGCGGGCCGGCGTCGCGCACGGGGCGCACATCGACCTGCGAACCGGGCAGGAAGGCCACGGCGCCGCCGAGGTCGACGGTGAAGCCACCCTTGACGCGACCGAAGATCGCACCTTCGACGCGGGCGTCGTCGGCATAGGCCTTCTCGAGACGGTCCCACGCTTCTTCGCGGCGGGCCATCTCACGGCTGATCACGGCTTCGCCACGTGCGTTTTCGGCGGAGCGGAGGAAGACCTCGACTTCGTCGCCAACGCTCAGATCGGGCGTCTCACCGGGATTTGCAAATTCTTTAAGATCGACGCGGCCTTCCATCTTGTAGCCGACATCGATGATGGCTTGGCCCGCTTCGATCGCGATGACCTTGCCTTTGACAACCGAACCTTCGTCCGGGGTGTCCATTTCGAGGCTTTCATTAAGGAGGGCCTCGAATTCCTCCATGGTCGTATCAGCCATGTGGCAGTCGTATCCTTTTCATCGATTTATACTGGCCGGGCGGTTGTCTCCGCCGGTCTTCGGTTTCCCTACCGCTGTGTCCCCAAGGCGGGGGCGGGCTGGCTTGGTCGGTTCGGACATTGCCGCGGATTTCTCCGCGACGGGTGCATATGACAAAAGGGGCCGGATAACCGCCCCTTCCGAGATGCCTGCGGGCTATGCTGCCTGTCTCGACGCGCGCGACATAGCGCGTCTTGCGTCGCAACGCAAGACGATTGACGCGATTCTGCATGCGCAAGATCTTGCTTGAGACCGCAGAAGGTGTCAGATGCGCTTGCCGGCAGCGTCCGGATCGGGAAATAGATTCGCCCGAGAAACAGGCAATTACCCGCCGAAACCGTTAACGCCGAGGGCTGGATTGCACAGCTCTGACGGAATTCCGCTTATGCATCTGCAGCATTGCGCGGAACCCCGCGGACCGCTCGCGCGTCTTCTTGATGTTCCGCCATATACGCCCATCATTTTATCAAGATTTCTGTCAGGAGACCTGTGTGACGCCCACGTGCTGCCAACCCGCAATCCGTCCAACCCGCCGCCATGTGCTGGCGGCATTGCTCAGCACGGCCACTGCACCGGCGCTGCTGGGCCTGCGCGCCGCCCATGCGCAAGAAGAAGGCCAGCCGTTTTCCTTTGACGGGCTGAGCGAGCGGATGCGCGAGCTTGCGCAATCCGACCCTGCCCCGCGCGATGAAATCAGTGGCCCGCTGACCGAGATCGACTACGATGATTTCAACCGCATCCGCTTTCGCGCCGATCACATACGCTGGGCCGACGATCCCAGCCGCCTGTTCCGCCTGAACGCCTTCCATCTTGGCTGGCTGTTCAAGGAACCCGTACACATGTTCGAGCTGGTCGACGGCGTGTCGCGCCCGATGGTGTTCTCGACCGCCGATTTTGATTACCGCGACGTCAAGACGGCGCTGCCGCCCGATCTGGTGCTGCCCGGCGTGGCGGGCTTTCGGCTCATGGCGCCGTTCAATCGCGCCGATCTTTATGACGAGGTCGGCTCCTTCCTTGGGGCCAGCTATTTCCGCCTGCTCGGGCGCGGCAACCGCTACGGGCTGTCGGCGCGCGGGCTTGCGGTGAACACCGGGCTGTCCGGCGAAGAGGAATTCCCCCGCTTTACCGAATTCTACATCGAGCGCCCTGCCCCCGGCGCCACCACGATCACGCTTTATGCCGCGCTGCAAAGCGATTCGGTGACCGGGGCCTATCGCTTTGTCATCACGCCGGGGCAGGACACCACCGCCGAGGTCACCGCCCGACTGTTCTTTCGCGACGACATCGAACAGCTTGGCATCGCGCCGCTGACCTCGATGTACCTGTTCGGCGGCGCCGATCCCGGCGCGTTCCACGATTTCCGCCCGGCGGTGCACGACAGCGACGCGCTGGTGCTGACCGCACCCGATGGCGAAACCCGGTTCCGCCCGGTGTCGAACCCGCCGCGGCTGGCCAGCTCATATCTGGGGATGCAATCGCCCGCCTCTTTCGGCCTCGTGCAGCGCGAACGCGACTTTGGTCAGTTCCTCGACGCGGAATCCCATTACGAACGGCGCCCGACGCTGATCGTCGAGCCGATGGGCGATTGGGGCAAGGGCAGCGTGCGCCTGCTCGAGATCCCCACCAAGACCGAAACCAACGACAATATCGTTGCCTTCTGGATTCCCGAAGCGCCAGCAGAGGCGGGTGGAGAAATGGAATTCGCCTACCGGCTGCATTGGGGCATGTCCCCCGCCGGCGACGGCGACAAAAGCCGCGCCCGCGTCCTGCGCTCGCGCGTTGGCGCCGCCGGAGTGGCCGGGGTCGAGCAGAAGTCCGACGCTCAGAAATTCGTCATCGACTTCGCAGGCGGCGCTTTGTCGGAACTTCCGGCGAACGCGGAAGTTGTTCCGGTAACGAGCGCCACCCGCGGCGAGATCACCCAGGTGGTGCTGTCCAAAACCGATGAGGACGGCGTCTGGCGGCTGGTGGTCGAAGCGACCACCGCACCGGGCAGCTCGATGGAGATAACCGCCAGAATCGAGGGCTTCGGACAAGTCCTGACCGAGACATGGCTTTACCAATGGATGAGACAATGACCTTGCAATCCCATCTTTCGCACGATCAGATCATGAACCCGGCCCCGGAGAGCTGGGCACCGGCCCCTGCCCCGCTCGACATGCCCCAGCAGGTGCTGGAACGCAGCACGACGCGCCTGTCACCGCTCGCGATGCTGCGCCTGCTGCTCACCGGCCAGAGCGCCTGACCATGGGCGCACGCGTCGATCCCGCAACCGCCATGGCCCGCGCCCTGTCGCTCGCTGTCACCGCGCTGGCCGCCGTGGTGGCCACATGGCTGACGGTCGCAGCCTCGGTGCAGGATGGCGTGCAGGTCTGGGATGTCGTGCGCGCCGTGCTGATCTTTGTGACAACCGGCTGGCTGGCATGGGGGGCGGTTCTGGGCCTGAACGGTCTGGTCGCGGGCCGCAGGCGTGGCCCGGCGCCGCAGATCATTGGCGATCAGCCGCCCACCGTGGTGCTGGTGCCGATCTGCAATGAAGACCCGGTGGCCACCTTCAGCCGCGTCGCCGCCATGTACCGCTCGAACGCCGATGCCGGGGTGAGCGCCGACATCGCCATCCTGTCCGACACCCGCGACGAGACCCTCGCCGCGGTCGAGCGCGTGACATTCGCGCGTTTGCTGCGCGAAACCGGCGGCGAAGGCCAGATCTTCTACCGTCGGCGCAGTGACAACCGGGGCCGCAAGGCTGGCAATATCGAGGAATTTTTCCGCAACAACGGCGGCGCCTACGAATTCGCGGTGATCCTTGACGCCGACAGCCTGATGGAAGGCGCGGCGATCCGCGAGATGATCGCCCGGATGCAGGCCGACCCCAAGCTGGGGCTGCTGCAGACCCTGCCCAAGGTGGTCGGCGCGTCGAGCTTTTTCGGGCGGGCGATGCAGTTTGCCTCGGTGTTCCACGGCCCGGTATTCACCCGCGGCCTTGCGCGGCTTCAGGGGCTGAACGGCCCGTTCTGGGGCCATAACGCCATCGTGCGGGTGCGCGCCTTCGTGCAGAGCTGTGGCCTGCCCGAGCTGACCGGCAAGCCGCCGTTCGGCGGGCATATCCTCAGCCATGATTACGTCGAGGCGGCGCTGCTCGCCCGCGCGGGCTGGACCGTGAAGGTCGAGCAATCCATCGACGGATCCTATGAGGAAGGCCCCGAGAACCTGCTGTCCTACGCCCGCCGCGACCGGCGTTGGTGTCAGGGCAACCTTCAGCACATCCGCCTGCTGAGCGCCCCGGGCTTTGCGCTCTGGAGCCGCTACGTGTTTCTTCAGGGGATCTTTTCCTACCTCGTCTCGCTACTTTGGGCGGCGTTTCTGGTGGCGACGGTGCTGGGCACCGTGCTGGCCCCCGAGCCGGATTATTTCCCGAATCTGCACCAGCTTTACCCGGTGTTCCCCTCTGATCGCTCGCGCGAGATCACCGCGCTGTTCTTCGGCATCGTCGGCCTGCTGATCCTGCCTAAGGTCGGCATCGTCTGGCAGGCGGCGGTGTCTGGGCGGGCACGCGGTTTTGGCGGCGCGCTCGGCGCGCTGCGCTCGGTGCTGACCGAGATCCTGCTGACCTCGGCCATCGCGCCGGTGATGCTGATGTTCCAGAGCCGCGCCGTGCTTCAGGTGCTTTCGGGGCAGGATGGCGGCTGGCCCGCAAACGCTCGCGGCGAAGGCCGCCTGACCCTGCGCGAAGGCTTTGCCGCCAGCTGGTGGATCGTCACCGCCGGGGCGATCATCCTTGCCTCGGTCTACTTCCTTGCACCGGGCCTGACGCTGTGGCTGCTGCCGGTTGCCCTGCCGATGCTGGCCGCCCCGTGGCTGATCGCGCTTAGCTCACGCTCGGGCGGGCGCTCGATGTTCACCGTTCCCGAAGAGGCCAAGGCCCCGCCGGTGGTCGCCGAATATCGCGCCATCCACGCCCGCTGGCAGACCCCGCAGGTGCCCGGTGGCGATGCGCCCGATCTGGCGATGCAGGCGGCATCTTGATCGTTGCCCCCCGTTTTGCGGGGGGCGAGCGCCATTAGCAGTAGTTCTGCGGCCCGACCCACTGGCCCGGCGCATAACGGTCGCCATGGCACCAGCCGACCGGCAACACCGTTTCGATGCGGGCCATGTCTTCGGGCGTCAGCACAGCATTTGCGCCTGCCACCAGCTCGTCTAAATGCGCAAGCGACCGGGTGCCGGGAATCGACACAATGTGCTCGCCCTTGTGCAACCCCCATGCGATGGCGAGTGACGCCGTGCTCAGGCCCATATCGGCCGCCAGTTCCCGGAACGGCACCAGCGCGCGCAGGTTGAAGTCGTGATTTGGCAGGGTAAAGCGCGGGTTCACCGACAGGAACGGATTGGTCTCGATCCGCGCACGCGGGATCGGCGCGTCGGTCAGAAGCGAGCGCCCCACCGGCGAGAACGCCACCAGCGCGGTGCCAAGCTCGGCGCAGGTCTGGATCAGCCCCAACTCGGGCGCGCGGGTTTGCAGCGAATATTCCGATTGCACCGCCGCGACAGGGTATTCCGACGCCGCCCGGCGCAGGGTGGCCGGGGCAATCTCGGAAAAGCCGATCGACCGGCACTTGCCCTTTTCGACCAGACGGGCAAGCGTGCCCGCCACCTCTTCGGGCGGCAGATCCGCCTGATAGCGATGCGCGTAGAACAGATCGACATGATCCGTGCCCAGCCGCTTGAGCGAAGCGTCAAGCTGCGCCTCCATATAGGCGGGGCTGTTGTTGATCACCCGCTTGCCAGCGGCATCGCTGCCGATCCCGGCCTTGGTGGCGATATGCACCGCGTCGCGTGCGCCGGGATGGGCCGCAAGCCAGCTGCCGATCACAGTTTCCGAACGGCCCGCGCCGTAGATGTTCGAGGTGTCGATGTGGCTGACGCCAACCTCGCGCGCGCGATCCAGCAGCGCGTGCGATTCGGCCTCGCTGGTCTCGCCGTAGAAATCCGAGAACGACATCGCGCCGATCCCAAGCGCAGAAACCTCTGCCGTGCCGATTGTCCGGGTCTTCATGGGGTGATCCTTGCCTGGGCGGCATCCACCGCCGAAATTGCAGCCGCCACAGCCGCGTCGATATCCAGCTGCGACGTATCAATGATCACCGCATCCCCCGCCGCAATCAAAGGCGCATCGACGCGGGTCGAATCGCGGTGATCGCGCTCGATCGTGTCCTTGAGGACCGTTTCGTAATCGGTTTGCACACCCGCTGCGCACATCTCGTCATAGCGGCGCCGGGCGCGCACTTCGGGGATGGCGGTGACGAACAGCTTGGCCTCGGCGTCGGGGCAGATCACCGTGCCGATATCTCGCCCGTCCAGCACCGCGCCGCCGGCGCGGCGGGCATAGGCGCGCTGGAAATCCACCAGCGCCGCGCGTACCTCGGGGATGATCGCAACCTTGCTGGCCGCCTGCGCCACGTCGGGGCTGCGCAAGCCCTCGCGCGCAAGATCCTCGGCCAGCAGCGCCTTGGCGGCGGCAATCGGGTCCATGCCGTCCAGCATCCGCGCGCCAACCGCCCGGTACAGCAGCCCGGTATCAAGATGCCCGAACCCGTAATGCTGCGCGACCGCCTTGGAGAGCGTGCCCTTGCCCGCCGCAGCCGGCCCGTCGATGGCGATGGTAAAGCCCATGTCGGACCTTTCTTTGTGGCTCATTCGGCCCCGGTTATGACCAGAGCCGCCCTGCCCTTCAACCCCGCCGGACGCCCCGTGGTTCAGCTCTCGCGCGAGATATCCGCGCCAAGCCCGGTCATGAGCGGCTCGAATATCGGGAAAGACGTGGCAATCGGCCCACCGTCATCGACCCGCACCGGCTCCTGCGTGGCAAGCCCCATCACGAGGAACGACATGGCAATGCGATGGTCAAGATGGCTTTGCGTCACCGCCCCGCCCCTGACGCCGCCGTGACCGCGCCCGTGCACCGTCCACCAGTCTTCGCCCTCGTCGACATCAACGCCATTGGCGCGCAGCCCGACCGCCATGGCATCGATGCGGTCGCTCTCCTTGACGCGCAGCTCCTTGACGCCGGGCATGTGGGTCTTGCCGTTGGCAAAGGCCGCCACCACCGACAGCACCGGATATTCGTCGATCATGCTGGCCGCGCGCTCGGCGGGAACCTCGATTCCCGTCAGATCCGGCGAGAACCTCGCCCGCAGGTCCGCCACCGGCTCGCCGCCCTCCTCGCGCAGGTTCTCGAAGGTCAGATCGGCGCCCATCTCCTGCAAGGTAAAGAACAGCCCCGCCCGCGTCGGGTTCAGCCCGATATTGGGCACCAGCACGTCAGAGCCTTCGGTGATGATCGCCGCACAGACCGGAAACGCCGACGACGACGGATCACGCGGCACCACGATGACCTGAGGCTTCAGCTCCGGCTGCCCTTGCAGGGTAATGACCCGGCCCTCGGGCGCCTCTTCGGTGGTCACCGAAGCACCAAACCCGTTGAGCATGCGCTCGGAATGATCCCGCGTGGCCTCGCGCTCGATCACCACGGTCTCGCCCGGCGCGTTCAGCCCCGCCAGCAGCACCGCGGATTTGACCTGCGCCGAGGGCACCGGCGTGGCGTAGCGCACCGGCAAGGGGTCCGTCGCGCCAACGATGGTCATCGGCAACCGCCCACCGCTACGCCCATGGGCCTGCGCGCCGAACAAAGCCAGCGGGTCGGTCACCCGCGCCATCGGGCGCTTGTTCAGACTCGCATCCCCGGTAAAGGTCACGGATATCGGCGTTGTCGCCATCGCCCCCATGATCAGCCGCACCCCGGTGCCCGAGTTGCCGCAATCGATCACGCCGTCCGGCTCGGCAAACCCGCCAACGCCGACGCCATGCACATGCCATGTCTCGCCGCGCTTTTCGACCTGCGCACCAAAAGCTTGCATCGCCTTGGCCGTGTCCAGCACATCCTGCCCTTCCAGCAGCCCGGTCACCCGCGTCTCGCCCACCGCCATCGCGCCGAGAATCAGCGAGCGGTGCGAAATCGACTTGTCTCCCGGCACATGCGCCTCGCCGCTCAGGCCCGAAGACCTGCGCGCAATCATCGGTATGGCTTCCCCGTGGCTCGACATGACACCCTCTTCGTTATCGCTCGCACTGCCCATAGCAGCGCGCCGCGCGCCCGTCCATCGCGGCGCCCTGTCTTCATCTTGCCCGACAAACTCCGGGGGGGTGAGGCCGCAAGGCCGAGGGGGGCTGGCCCCCGCCGCCCTATCCGTTGCGTCGGAACGTCAGGTAATGCGGCACCCGGCCCTCACGCAGCGCCTTCTGCTCGTAGCGGGTCGAATACCAGTCGTCCCACGGCTGCCGCCAATCAGACGGCTGCTCGGCAAGCCACTCGAACCCGGCCTTTGGGACCTCGACCAAGGTCTGGCGCACGTAATCGGGAATATCGGTCGCCACGCGAAAGATCGCGCCGGGGCGCAGCACCCGCGCCAGCGGCTGAAGGTGATCGGGCGTGACGAACCGGCGCCGGTGATGGCGCTTTTTCGGCCAGGGATCGGGATAGAGCAGAAAGGCCCTGTCGATGCTGGCGTCGGGCAGCACGTCGAACAGGTTGCGCACATCGCCCGGATGCACCCGCAGGTTCCTCACCCCGGCCCGGCGGATCTTGCCCAGCAGCATGGCAACGCCGTTGATGTAAGGCTCGCAGCCGATGATGCCGACATCGTCATGGGTCGAGGCCTGATGCACCAGATGCTCGCCGCCGCCAAAGCCGATCTCCAGCCAGGCTGGGCGGCCCTCGAACAGCGCTGCGACATCCAGCGGCAAGCGGTCCGGATTGACATCCCAATCCACCGCGCCCGGAGACAGCGCTGCAAGATCCTCGTCCAGATAGGCTTCCTGAGACGCCTTCAGCGACTTGCCCTTGATGCGGCCATAAAAATTGCGCCAAGGCGCGTCGGGATGCTTGTTTGACGTGGTCATGGGCGCGGCATGTAGCGAAAGCCTCGGGGCGGAGCAAGACATCTCTGACAGGTGTGGGGGCGGCAAACGTCCTGGCTAGAAAGTCTGCCGCCCCCGTTTCGCCCGACTCAAAGCTCGCGCTTCAAAGCCTCGGCCAGATCGCAGCGTTCCCACGAGAAGGCGCCATCGGCCTCGGGGGCGCGGCCGAAATGCCCATAGGCGGCGGTGCGCTCGTAGATTGGCTTGTTCAGCGCGAGATGCGTGCGGATGCCGCGCGGCGTCAGGTCGATGACCTTGGGAATCGCCGCTTCGATCAGCGCTTCGTCCAGCTCGCCCGTGCCATGCGAATCGACATAGATCGACAGCGGCTTGGCGACGCCAATGGCATAGGACAGCTGCACCGTGCAGCGCTCTGCCAGCCCGGCCGCAACGATGTTCTTGGCCAGATAGCGCGACGCATAGGCCGCCGAGCGGTCGACCTTGGTCGGGTCCTTGCCGGAAAACGCGCCGCCGCCATGGGGCGCAGCGCCGCCATAGGTGTCGACGATGATCTTGCGCCCGGTCAGGCCGGCGTCGCCATCCGGCCCGCCGATCACGAAGGTGCCTGTCGGGTTCACCCACCATTCCGTCGCGCTGGTCAGCCAGCCATCAGGCAGCACCTCGCGAATATAGGGCTCGACGATGGCACGCACATCGGCAGAGCTCAGCGAGGCATCCAGATGCTGGTGCGAGAGCACCACCGAGCTGACGCCGACGGGCTTGCCGCCCTCATAGCGCACCGAGAACTGCGATTTCGCATCCGGCCCCAGCACCGGCTGTTCGCCGGATTTGCGCGCCTCGGCCAGCCGCTTGAGAGCGGCATGGGCGTAAAGGATCGGCGCCGGCATCATCTCGGGCGTCTCGTTGGTGGCGTAGCCGAACATGATACCCTGATCGCCAGCGCCCTCGTCGCCGCGCTCGCCGGTGACGCCTTGCGCGATATGGGCCGATTGCTCGTGCAGCAGGTTGGTGATCTCGACCGTTTCCCAGTGAAACTTGTCCTGCTCGTAGCCGATGTCGCGGATACAGGCGCGGGCAATGTCGGGAATGCGCTGCATGTACTCGTGCAGCTTGGCCTGATCGCTCAGCCCGACCTCGCCGCCGATGACCACGCGGTTGGTGGTGGCAAAGGTTTCGCAGGCAACGCGCGCCAGCGGATCCTCGGCGATGAGCGCATCCAGCACCGCGTCAGAGATACGGTCGCAGACCTTGTCAGGATGCCCCTCGGAGACCGATTCCGAGGTAAAGGTGTAGTTCTGTCGGGACATGATTGCTCCATTAGATACCTGCCGTCACGCCAGGAAGCCGTTGTGACGGGGATATGACGGGGCTACCTAGGCCGTCGCTTGGGGCCCGTCAACGTGAAACGCCGCGTCTTTTGACAAATGCAACGAGGCCAAGCAGCAAAAGCACCGGAAGCATCGGCAGATCGCCAGCCACGCTGTAGGGCGTAACGCGCAGCGGCGGCGGCAGGTGTTCATCGATGAACCCGGCCTCGCCCAGCCCGAGGCTGTCGATCACCCGCCCTGCCCCGTCGATCACCGCCGATACGCCGGTGTTGGCGGCGCGCACCAGCGGCAGCCCCTGTTCGATGGCCCGCATCCGCGCCTGTGCCAGATGCTGATAGGGCCCGGAAAACGCCCCGAACCATGCGTCGTTGGTGACCTGCAACAGGAAATCCGGCCGCATCGGGTGCATCCGCACATCCTGAGGGAACACCGCCTCGTAGCAGATCAGCGGCAATGCCTGCCCAAGCTCATCGCCCAGGTCGACAAGATGCGGGCCCGGCCCGGCGGAATAGCCAGATTGCGCCCGCTGCGCCAAGCCACCGACCCCGATGTGACGGAACAGCGCGGCGGCGGGCATGTATTCGCCAAAGGGCACGAGGTGGTGCTTGTCGTAGACCTCCTCGATCTTGCCGCCAAGCCCCGCGACGACCAGCGAGTTGTACCAGCGCCCGTCTTCCTCGCGCTGGATTCCAAGTGCCACCTTGCCGGGAAACGCCGCATCGCTGACGACGCCGAGCAGCTCTTCGGCGTTGTTCAGCAGGGTCGGAACGGCGGTTTCGGGCCAGATCACCAGCGACGGGCGCTCATAGCCGTTGCGCGCCATATCAGCGGTAAAGCCGACCTGTCGGTCAAAGAACCCCTGCATTCGGGACGGATCCCATTTGTCGCGCTGCGCCGCGTTGGGCTGCACCAGCCGCACCACCGGGCGCCCCTCGAGATCCTGCAGCGGAGGGGTCAGCATCTGTCCCCCCAGCAACAGCACCGCCAGCAGCGCGGCGCTGCCCAGAGCAGCCGCCCAATGGCGCGCCGCAACGATAAGCCCGGCCAGCAGCACCGTCACGAGGTTGAGCCCATGCGGGCCGATCACCGCGCTCCACTGGATCACCGGGGTTTCCAGCCAGAAAGAGCCAAGCATCGCCCAGGCAAAACCGGTGAACAGGTAGGCGCGGGCGAATTCAGCCGCGGCCCAGCACACCGCAAGCGCCAGCAGACGGCGGCGCGCCGTGGCATGGGCCGCGCCCCAGAACGCCAGCGCCCAGAACAGCGCAAGGCCCGCCGCCAGCAGGAACAGCGCAAAGGGTGCCATCCAGCCGGTGGTGGCCGCGTCGATCTGGAACGGCTCGATCACCCAGCTTAGCACCAACCCGAAATAACCAAGCCCGACGCCCCAGCCGATGCCCGCCGCCTCGCGCGGCGTTTGGGCGGCGCGCAGCATCGCCACAGCCGCGATCAGCCCCGCGAAGGCCAGCCACGGCAGATCCCACGGCGCCTGCCCGAGGCCAAGCACCGCGCCCGAGCCAATGGCCAGCGCCAGCCGCAGCCAGCGCGGCAAAACCTCCAGCCGGCGGCGGGCGGAGATGTCAGTCACGCGGGGTCTCCGGCTGGGAAACCGACGGGGAGTCGGGCGGCAACTCGGGCGCCGGCAGCTGGATCACCGGGTTTGCCGGCAGACTGGCCGGCACGCTTGGCACAGACATGCCCGCCGCGCCCGCCGCCATGGCATGGGGCAGCACCCGCAGCCGCTTGATGCGGCGCGGATCGGCGTCGACCACTTCGAAATCGAAGCCGCCGGGATGCGGAACGACCTCGCCGCGCGCCGGCACATGCCCGGCGAGCATGAAAACCAGACCGCCGAGCGTGTCGATCTCTTCTTCGTCGATCTCTTCGCCTTCGGTCAGGCCAAGGCCGGACGCTTCCTCGAATTCCTCGATCGGGGTCTTGGCCAGAGCCAGCCAGCTGCCCGAGCCTTCGCGGAAGAAGTTGCGGCCCTCGTCGATGTCGTGCTCGTCTTCGATTTCGCCGATGACCTGCTCGATCAGATCCTCGATGGTCACCAGACCGTCGACGCCGCCGTATTCGTCGATCACCAGCGCCATGTGCCGTCGCTCGGTCTGCATCTTGGTCAGCAGCACGCCAATGGGCATCGAGGGGGGAACAAAGACCAGCGGGCGCAGCATCTTGGCAAGATCGAAGTCATCGCCCGAGCCGTTGAATCCGTAGCGCAACGCAAAATCCTTGAGATGGGCCATGCCGACGGGGGTGTCGAGCGTACCGGTATAGACCGGCAAGCGCGTCATGCCGCTGCTGCGAAAGACCTGCACCAGCTCTGCCTTGGTGATGGTGTCCGGCACCGCGACAATGTCGGCCTTGGGGATCGAGACATCCTCGACCCGCATGTCGCGCAGATTGAGCATGCTGGGCCGGGAGAGCGCAGGCAGCGCAGAGCCGCTGCTGTCAGACACGCCCGGCTCTTCGCCGTCAGATTTCAACCCGCCAAAGATGCGGCGAAAGATGCTTTCGCCCCGTTCCTGGTACTTGTCGGAATACCGTTCCGAATGTCGATCCGGCTGCGCGCTGTGCGCTGCCGTAGACGATGCGTCGCTGTCGCCCATCTTTCCTTTTCCATTGCCGGGATCTGCCCGGTTTTGCTGTTTGGGGCATTGCCCGGTGGTCAGTCCTGCAAATATGGGTCCGCGATACCCAGATTGCCAAGTATTTCTGTTTCGAGCGCTTCCATCACCGTGGCATCCTCGTCACGGATGTGATCGTAGCCCAGAAGATGCAAGGTCGCGTGCACCACGAGATGCGTCACGTGGTCGCCAAGCGCTTTGCCAGCGTCAGTGGCTTCGCGCACACAGGTTTCATAGGCGATGGCGATGTCGCCAAGTTCCTCGGGCATGTCCGGATCGCCTTGTGGCAGTTCCTCGGGGCTGCGCTCTTCGGAGGGCCATGACAGCACATTGGTCGGCTGCGGCTTGTCGCGAAAATCGCCGTTGAGGGTCGCGATGCGGGCATCGTCGCAGGCCAGAATCGCGATTTCGAACCCGTCAGCGTTGAGCTCGAGATGCGCAAGCGCGGCTCGCGAGGCGGTTTCCGCCAGCGGTTCGAGGCCGAGAGGCTCCCATCTTGGGTCCTCGAGGATCGTGTCGGTCAGCATGTCCAGCGTCCCAAGGGTGGCGGGCCCTGCGCCGGGAGGGGGCCAGCCCCCTCCACCCCCGGGATATTTGGGGCCAGAAGAAGGCAGGAGCGCCGTATAGTGGTTCGGCCCGCGCCGCAAGTTCGAAGCGGCGGGGCCGGCGACGCCCCGCCGATCGGATCAGCTGGATTCGGCGTCTTTTTCGTAGGCCTGGATGATCTCTGCGACCAGCGGGTGGCGCACCACGTCGGCCGAGGTGAAGTAATTGAAGCCGATCTTCTCGATGTCTTTGAGCAAGCGTTCCGCGTCGGACAGGCCGGACGAGACGCCGCGCGGCAGGTCGACCTGCGTCCGGTCGCCGGTGATCACCATGCGCGAGCCTTCGCCAAGGCGGGTGAGGAACATCTTCATCTGCATGGTGGTGGCGTTTTGCGCCTCGTCCAGCACCACGAAGGCGTTCGACAGCGTGCGCCCGCGCATAAAGGCTAGCGGCGCGATTTCGACCACCTTTTCCTGACGCATGTTGGCCAGTTGCTTGCCCGGCATGAAATCGTTCAGCGCATCGTAGAGCGGCTGCATGTAGGGATCGACCTTTTCTTCCTGCGTGCCGGGCAGGAAGCCGAGCCGCTCGCCCGCCTCGACCGCGGGGCGGCACAGGATGATCTTGTCGACCGCGCCGGTGATCAGCATGTTCACACCCACCGCCACCGCAAGATAGGTCTTGCCGGTGCCCGCCGGGCCGATGCCGAAGCACAGCTCGTTGCGGTAGAGCGAGCGCACATAGGCCTTTTGCGCATCGGTGCGCGGCTCGATCAGCTTTTTGCGGGTCTTGATTTCGACCTTGCCGCCGTCGAACATTTCAAGCTGGCCCTCGGCGGGCTCGTCTTCGGGATGCAGGCGGAATTCGCGGTCGATGTCGCCGCGCCCGACCGCGCGACCCTGTTCCAGACGTTGATACAGCGCGTTCAGCACCTCGCGGGTGGCGGCCTGCGCCTCTTCAGGGCCGTGCAGCGCCAGCTGGTTGCCCCGGCGCAGGATCTGCACGCCGGTGCGGGCTTCGATGTCTGTCAGGTTGCGGTCGAATTCGCCGCAAAGCTCAATCAGCAGACGGTTGTCAGGAAATTCGAGGATCGCTTCGGTCAGGGTGCCTGTGGTCACGCATGTCTCCTGCGCATTGATTTCATCTTCATCGTGCCAAGCGAGGCGGCGCGCGGCAAGCCCCCGTGAGGCTTTGATCGCCACACGGAGCGTAAAAAGGCCGCGCGGTGGGCAACCGCGCGGCCTTGTCTGTTTGCGAGAGCGTCATGGCTCAGAGAGGATCGCCGATGAGGCTGGTCGAGCCTTGCTTGAAATCGCCGGTGGCCACTGTCGGCGGGGCGATGCCCGAACAGATCGGCTTGCCGTATTTGTCGAGACGGCGCGCGAGGTAGCCTTCGACGCCGTCATCCGCGATCCAGTTGTCGCAGCCATCCGGGTCGACCCAGACGCCCCAGCGCATCTGGCTGAGGTCGCCGCGATCGAAGGTCTGCAGATCACGGCTTTTGTCCGGCCCGACGGGAGCGCAGGCGGCGAGGGACAGGGCGACGCCTGCCAGCAGGGTAAGCTTGGTCATGGTCATCGAGGCCTCCTCAGCGCACGCACATGATGTCGACGCGGCGGTTCTTGGACATGCCCAAAGCCGTGCGGTTGGTCGCGACAGGGTAATCCTCGCCGTAGCCCTGCACGTCGATGACGCGGGCGCCGACCGACTGCGCCACGGACGCGACCGCGTTGGCGCGGTTGTAGCTGAGCTTGCGGTTGTATTCGACGCTGGCGCGGGCATCGGTATGGCCGCTGATGATGTAGCCAAAGGCGGTGCCGTTGCGGAAGAACGCCTCGAGGTTGGCGCGGCCCTTGGGGGAGATCTTGTAGCTGTCGGTGGCGAAATACTGATCGGTCTTCAGCGTGCCGCAGACATTGACGTCGCGGCAGACCGGGCGGCCATCGGGGGTGACGCGGCTGACGGCGTAGCCTTCGACGCCATCGTCCATCACCCAGATCTCGCAACCATCGGGCGAGATGTTGATGCCGGGGATCATGCGTTCGCCGCGGATGGTGCGGGTGTTCTGGGTGGAAAGGATCGGGTCGTTGAAGCCATCGCCCGCAGCGGCAGCGGGCGCCACGAGCCCCGTGGCAGCGAGGCCGGCAAGCGCAAGCGCGCGCGCGGTCCCTCGGAGGGCCTTGGAAATGCGTTTCACCACAGCCTTGGTTCCTATCTTAAAGTTTTCCCGTGCGCGCCGCAAACTAACCTGATCGGCCACACGGAGCAAATCACTATATTCCAAAAGATTAGCAGAGAATTCGAACCTGTGAAGCGAAAACCACCATATATTGTGGCCAATCCAGCACCAAACACCCGGAGAACCGAGGATTGTTCCCGCCGAATATCACAATCGTCAAAATTGTTTTTTCGGAGTCGCTTTACACAAGCTCGCCGCGCAGCGAATTCGGCCCGCTTTCGACGATCCGCACCCGGCGCAGATCGCCCGGAATCACGCCCTCGGCGGCGACATGCACGGCGTGCAGGTAGTCGGACTTGCCGCTCATCTGGCCCGGCATGCGCCCGGCCTTTTCGAACAGCACGCCGACCTCGCGGCCCACCATCGCATCCTGCAAGTCGCGCTGCTGGCGCAGCAACAGCGCCTGAAGCCGTTGCAGCCGGTCGTCCTTCTCGGCCTCGGGCACTTGCGCGCGCTCGGCAGCGGGGGTGCCGGGACGTTCGGAATACTTGAAACTATAGGCAGAGCCGTAGCCAACCGCCTCGATCAACGCCAGCGTGTCCTGAAAATCGGCCTCTGTCTCTTCGGGGAACCCGACGATGAAATCCCCCGACATGTGCAGATCGGGGCGCGCGGCGCGCAGACGCTCGATCAGCTTGAGATATTTCTCGGCGCTGTGCGCGCGGTTCATCCGCTTGAGAATGCGGTCGCTGCCCGATTGCACCGGCAGGTGCAGGTAAGGCATCAGCTTGTCGCAGCTGCCATGCGCGTCGATCAGCGCATCGTCCATGTCATTGGGGTGCGAGGTGGTGAAGCGGATACGCTTGAGCTCGTCGATCTCTGCCAGGGCAAAGATCAGCCCCGCCAACCCGCCCTCATGGCCGTGATAGGCGTTGACGTTCTGTCCCAGCAGGGTGATCTCGCGCACGCCGCGCTCCACCAGATCGCGCGCCTCGGCCAGCACACGCTCGGCAGGGCGCGACACCTCGGCCCCGCGCGTATAGGGCACCACGCAGAAGGCGCAGAACTTGTCGCAGCCTTCCTGCACGGTCAGGAAGGCTGTCGGGCCGCGCTTGGCCTTGGGGCGCGCGCTCAGATGGTCGAACTTGTCTTCCTCGGGGAAATCGGTGTCGAGCGCCTTGCCGCCCGCGTTGGTGCGCGCCAGCAGATCCGGCAGGCGATGATAGCTTTGCGGGCCGACCACCAGATCGACCAGCGGCTGGCGACGCATGATCTCCTGCCCTTCGGCCTGCGCAACGCAACCCGCCACGCCGATCTTGAGATCCGGGCGCGCGTCTTTGAGGCCCTTGTAACGGCCCAGTTCCGAATAAACCTTTTCCGCCGCCTTTTCACGGATGTGGCAGGTGTTCAGCAGGATCATGTCGGCATCAGCAGGGCTGTCGGTCGCGACATAGCCCTGCCCGCCCATCGCCTCGGCCATGCGTTCGCTGTCGTAGACGTTCATCTGACAGCCATAGGTCTTGATGAAAAGCTTCTTGGCATCGGACATGGGGGCACCTTCGGCATCGGGCGGTTCAAGTGGCGGCGCATAGCGCAAATACGCCCGCGAGGAAAGGCCGCTGTGCGCTTGCACCCTGCGCGAAATTGACGGAGTCTTCACCGGAAAAGCGCATAGAGGCAGGCGATGCACCATTCCGGTCTGGATAAATTCCTGGCGCAAGCGCGCGTTGCCCTTGGCACCGGCCCCGTCGCCATGGTGTTCTGCGAGGACGAGACCGAGATCGACACCACCCTGCGCCACCATCTGCAATGCGGCTTTCGCTGCGTGCTGGCCTTCATGCCGCCGCATTTTCCGCTGGCCCGAGACGTGGCGGCGCGGGTGCACCGGATCGATTACACGCTGGCCAGCGACGGCGCGGTGCCGCGCGCCGTCAAGGCGGTGAACGAGGCCGGGCCGGGGCTGTGGATGTTCTGGTGCTACAACGCCGAATACCTGTTCTACCCGTTCTGCGAGACCCGCTCGATCACCGAAATGCTGGGGTTTCACGCCGAAGAGCGACGCAACGCCATGCTGGCCTATGTCATCGACCTTTATGCCGGCGACCTACAGCGCTTTCCCGATGCGGTGTCGCTGGACGAGGCCTTCATCGATCGCTCGGGCTATTACGCGCTGGCGCGGCCCGACCCGTCGAACCACAACCACCCCAAGGACCGGCAGCTGGATTTCTTCGGCGGTCTGCGCTGGCGCTATGAGGAACACATCCCCGCCCCGCGCCGCAAGATCGACCGCGTGGCGCTGTTTCGCGCCAAGCCGGGCCTGACGCTACGCGACGATCACAGCTTCAATGACGAGGAATACAACACTTACGCCTGCCCGTGGCACAACAACCTGACGGCCGTGCTGGCGTCGTTCCGCACCGCCAAGGCGCTCAAGCGCAACCCCGGCAGCACCTTCGACATCCCGACATTCCGCTGGCACAATTCGGTGGCCTTCGAGTGGCATTCGCGCCAGCTGATGGATCTGGGCCTGATGGAACCGGGACAATGGTTCTGACCAAACCCCGGCAGGGCACCTTCGTCGATCAGTCGAACTGTTCCATGACGATGCGTTGCTCTGGCACGCCGATCTGTTTCAGCTGCTTCGAAATATCGTCCAGCATCGGCGGCGGCCCGCAGACATAGCAGGTGTCGCGCGACGGCTCGACATACTCTTTCAGCAGCGCTTCGTCGATGCGATCACGATACAACGGGCTGTCCGGCTCGTCGGTGACGATGTAGCGCGTCTGTAGCCCCGGCATCTTGTCGAACTCGTCGCGCAGCAGGATATCGCGCTCTGCCTTGTTCGAGAAGATCAACGTATTGCCTTTGAGAGAGCCGGTCTTCTCCAGCTTTTCGCGCAAAATGGCGATGAAGGGCGTCACCCCGGCACCACCCGCGATGAACACGCCGTCACCCTCGTCGTCGATGGCGCCCCAGACATCCTTTAGAACCATCGTGTCGCCCGGTTGCAACCGGGCAATCCGCTGCGATACCCCGTCATGGCCCTCGGCCTCTTCGGGATAACTCTTGATGACGAACTCAAGCGCCTCATCCTCGGGCAGCGAGGTCATGGTGAAGGACTTCCACACATCGCGCCAGCCATCCTTGTCCAGCGCGATATGCGCGGCCTGGCCGGGCACATGGCGAAAGCCGTCTGGCTTGTCAAAGGTCACGCGCTGGGTGTCGTGGGTGATCGCCTCGACGGCGCGGATCGTAAGCGTGGTGGTCATGTCGTTGCCTCCTCATGTCGTTGCCTCCTTATGCAGGAACAACGACCGCTGCCGCACCTCGGTTCCGCGCAGCCGCCGAAACGCTCAGTCCTTGCGGCGCAGGCGGATCACGACATCGACCGAGGCAATCTCGGCCCCCTCGGGGGCATCGGGCAGCCGCGTGATCACCAGCTGTTCGGACGGGGCATCGGTCAGATGCCCGTCATCCTCCCAGAAGAAATGCGGATGCTCATGGGTGTTGGTATCGAAATAGCTGCGCGAGCCATCGACGGTGACTTCCTGCATCAGCCCGGCCTCGCAAAAGGCGCGCAGCGTATTGTAGACGGTGGCCAGCGAAACGCTCTCGCCCTTGTCCTGCGCGGCGGCAAACAGGCTTTCCGCGGTGACATGCCGGTTTCGACCGTCGCCGATCAGCAGCGCTGCCAGGGCAAGGCGCTGTTTCGTCGGGCGCAGCCCGGCCTGCCCCAGCCATTGCGTGCCCCGTGTCATTGCATTTGCTGTCATCTGTCTCGCCTGACCGTCGATTCAAGAAATCCCGCACATTCTGTATATATAGGGAAGATGCGCCCCGGATTTCAATTCGAAACCGCCATGGCCCGCACCACTGCGGGACATGGGCACAGGGTTGCAAGCTGCGCAGGCGCGATGCTAGAGGGGGCGCAACCAGACATTCAAGGAACGAGAGGGCCTTCACCCATGGCCGACTACCCCACCAGCTTCGGCAAGGATGACCTTCTGAAATGTGCGCGCGGCGAGCTGTTCGGGCCGGGCAACGCCCAGCTTCCGGCCCCGCCCATGCTGATGATGGACCGCATCACCGAGATCTCCGGCGATGGCGGCGCGCACGGCAAGGGCCACGTCGTGGCGGAATTCGACATCACCCCCGACCTGTGGTTCTTCGAGTGCCACTTCCCCGGCAACCCGATCATGCCTGGCTGCCTCGGGCTTGACGGGCTGTGGCAGCTGACCGGCTTCAACCTCGGCTGGCGCGGCTGGCTCGGGCGCGGCTACGCGCTTGGCGTCGGCGAGGTCAAGCTGACCGGCATGGTCCGCCCCGACCGCAAGCTGCTGACCTACAAGATCGACTTCACCAAGGCCATCCAGACGCGCCGCCTGACCATGGGCGTCGCCGACGGCATCGTCGAAGCCGACGGCGAGGTGATCTATCAGGTCAAGGACATGAAGGTCGCGCTCAGCGAAAGCTGACCCGACCCCGCGCCGCCCCGGTTTCTTCTGGCCCCAAATATCCCGGGGGGCCCGAAGGGCGGGGGCAGCGCCCCCTCCGGCACCGCCGCAGCAGACCAACGCGCCCCGCGCCGCAAAACAGCGTCATCCCCCGCTTGCGTCCCCCCTGCCCCTTGCCCTACATAGCCCCCAACCAACGCAAGGGAGGCCACATGCGCCGCGTCGTCGTCACCGGACTGGGCATCGTATCGTCCATCGGCAACAACGCCGAAGAGGTTCTCGCCTCGCTCAAGGCAGGCCGCTCCGGCATCACTGCCAACGAGCAAATGCAGGAACACGGCTTCCGCAGCCAGATCGCCGGGGCCATCAACCTCGATCTGGCCGCGCATGTCGACAAGCGCACGCTGCGCTTCATGGGGCCGGGCGCCGCCTATGCCCATATCGCCATGAAACAGGCGATCGCCGACAGCGGGCTTGAAGAGTCAGACATCGTCAACCCGCGCACCGGCCTCATCGCCGGATCGGGCGGGCCATCGACCTCGGCGCTGCTGACAGCGCAGCAGACCGTGCTCAAGACCGGCAGCACCAAGCGCGTCGGGCCCTTCGCGGTGCCCAAGGCGATGTGCTCTACGGTTAGCGCGAACCTGTCGACCGCGCATAAGATCAAAGGCATCAACTATTCCATCACCTCGGCCTGCTCGACCTCGCTGCATTGCATCGGCAGTGCCGCCGAACAGATCATGATGGGCAAGCAGGACGTGATGTTCGCTGGCGGCGGCGAGGAACTCGACTGGACCCTGTCCTGCCTGTTCGATGCGATGGGCGCGATGTCCTCGAAATACAACGACACCCCGGAAAAAGCTTCGCGCGCCTTCGACGCCGGGCGCGACGGCTTCGTCATCTCGGCGGGCGGCGGCATCCTCGTGCTCGAAGAACTCGAACACGCCCGGGCCCGCGGCGCCAAGATTTACGCCGAAGTCACCGGCTTTGCCGCCACCTCCGATGGTCACGACATGGTCGCCCCCTCGGGCGAGGGCGGCGAGCGCGCCATGCGCCTTGCGCTGCAAACGCTCCCCGAGGGCCGCAAGGTCAGCTACATCAACGCCCATGGCACCTCGACCCCGGTCGGCGATGTCGGCGAAATCGAGGCCGTCCGCCGCGTCTTTGGCGAAGGAACGACCCCGCCCGTGTCCTCGACCAAATCGATGACCGGCCACAGCCAGGGTGCCACCGGTGCGCAGGAGGCAATCTACTGCCTGCTGGCGCTCGACAATGATTTCATCATCCCCTCGATCAACGTCGAAACGCTCGACCCCGCGCTCAAGCCGGCCGAAATCGCCACCGCGCGCGTCGACAATGCCGGGCTCGATACGGTGATGACCAATTCCTTCGGCTTCGGCGGGACCAACGGGTCGATGCTGCTGAGCCGGTTCAAAGACTAACAGGCGGAAAGCAGCACATGTCGGAGCTCTTGAAGGGCAAGCGCGGGCTTGTCATGGGGGTGGCCAATGACCGCTCCATCGCGTGGGGTATCGCAAAAGCCCTGCATGGCGCGGGGGCCGATCTGGCCTTCACCTATCAGGGCGACGCTTTCGGCAAGCGGCTCGAACCGCTGGCGGCCTCGGTCGGCAGCGATTTCATGGTCGATGTCGATGTGACCGACGATGCCTCGCTGGATGCGGCCTTCGAACAGCTTGGGACGCGCTGGCCCACGATCGATTTCGTGGTGCATGCCATCGCGTTTTCCGACAAATCGGAACTGACGGGGCGCATCCTGAACACCTCGCGCGCCAACTTCCGCAACTCGCTCGACATCTCGTGCTACAGCTTCATCGAGGTAGCGCGCCGCGCCCACCCGCTGATGGTCGAAAACGGCGGCACGCTGATCACCCTCACCTACGAGGGCTCGCAGCGCGTCGTGCCCAATTACAACGTCATGGGCGTGGCCAAGGCAGCGCTGGAATCGGCGACGCGCTACCTTGCCAACGATCTTGGCCCCGAAGGCATCCGGGTCAACGCCATCTCTCCCGGCCCGATGAAAACGCTTGCCGGGGCCGCCATCGGGGGCGCGCGCAAGACCTACAAACACACCGACATGAACGCCCCGATGCGCGCCAACGCCACGCTCGACGCGGTCGGCGGCACGGCGGTCTACCTCGTGTCCGATCATGGCGCCTGCACCACCGGCGAGATCATCCACGTCGACGGTGGCTTCCACGTGCTCGGCATGCCGCAATACGAAAACCTCTGACGCAGGAGCGCGCCATGCTGACCGCCATCATCGACTACGAAAGCGGCAACCTGCATTCCGCCGAAAAGGCGTTTCAGCGCATGGCGGCGGAAACTGAGGCTGGCAAGGTCGTTGTGACCACAGATCCCGAAACGGTCGCCAAGGCCGATCGCATCGTGCTGCCCGGTGACGGGGCTTTCCCGTCCTGCGCCCGGGCCCTGCGCCAGTCGGGCTGCTTTCAGGCGATGATAGAGGCGGTCGAAACCCGCGGTGTGCCCTTCCTGGGCATCTGCGTCGGCATGCAGCTTCTGGCCCGCAAAGGGCATGAGTACGAAGAAACCGACGGCCTCGGCTGGATCGATGGCGAGGTCACCCGCATCGCCCCCGCCGATCCCGCCTTCAAGATCCCCCACATGGGCTGGAACGATCTGGTGATCGACCATGCGCACCCGGTGCTGGACGGCGTCGCCACCGGCGATCACGCCTATTTCGTGCATTCCTACCAGATGGCGATGACGGACCTGTCGCAACGCACCGCACATGTGGATTACGCCGGAGATGTCACCGCCATCGTCGCCAGAGACACCGTGATCGGCCTGCAATTCCACCCGGAAAAATCCGCCGCCACCGGCCTGCGCATGATTGCCAATTTCCTCAACTGGAAACCCTGAGCCTGCCCGCAAACTTGCGACTGCCTCCGGCGGGAGTTTATTTGGCAAGATGAAGATCAGGGCCGCGCAGCTGCTTCATCTTGCCCGGTAAACTCCGGGGGGAGCCGCAGGCGGGGGGCTGGCCCCCCCTCTGCCCTCTCAAGATCAGCCAACCTGCCGGCCGTGGCTCCACACGCCCCGGATCACCGGCACCCCGTCCACCAGCCGCACCCGCACCAGATCCGCCAGCAAGCCGCGCGCGATGCGACCCCGGTCGGTCAGCCCCGTAGCCCGCGCCGGTGCGGCGGTGACCGTGGCCACCGCCCTTGGCAGATCATTCCACAGCCCGGCGAGCCGGAACGCCGCCGTCATCAGCGCCGATGGCACGTAGTCCGAGCTGAGGATATCCAGCAGCCCCGCCCCGGCCAGTTCTGCCGCCGCCACGTTGCCAGAATGCGAACCGCCCCGGATCAGGTTCGGCGCGCCCATCATCACTGCGATACCGTGGTCATGACAAGCCTGCGCCGCCTCGAGCGTGGTCGGGAATTCCGCCAGCCGCACACCATGCCCGGCGCTGACTTCCACATGGCCGCGCTCGGTGTCGTCATGGCTCGCTAGGACCGCGCCCAGCCGGCGCGCCGCCGCCACGGCGCCGGCCTCATGCGCTGTGCCCAGCCGTGCATGGATCGCTGTCAGCCCGGCGGCATGATCGGCAAATTGCGCCTCTGACATGCCATGCTTGCCGCAGACATAGTCCTTCAGCTTCGAGATATCGCGAAACTGCCGCTGTCCGGGGGTGTGATCCATGATCGACAATATGCCGACCCGGTCTGCCTCGGTGAATTCGTCCAGCTCTTCGAGCAGCGTTTCCGAACAGACTTCGGCCCGCAGATGCAGCAGGTGCGAGATCTTCAGCATCCCCCGCCCGCGCGCCGCCATCACCTCGGACGCCACGGCGCGCGCATATTTGCGGTATTCCCCGGTTCCGTCCGAGATGACCGATCCCACGCGCATCGCATCGAACACCGTGGTGATGCCGGTTCCAGCCAGCTCGGCGTCATGGGCAAGGATCGCCGCCATATGCGGCCAATCCACCTTGGGGCGCGGCTGGATATGCCGTTCAAGATTGTCCGTATGCAGCTCGATCAGGCCGGGGATCAGCAGATCGCCCTCGCAATCCAGCGCCCCCGGCGGCGCCACCGGGCCCGCATCCACCGCTGCGATCCGCCCGTCGCGCACCAGCACAGAGCCAGAAACAACCTCGCCCTCCAGCACCAGTCGCGCGTTTCCCAGCGCCATCTCACCGACTGCCATCTGGTGGCCCACGCTCATATCGCCCATCATCTGCTCTTCCTGTTGTCATCTGCCCGTGACATGACTGCATTATGACCACAGCCATGCCTGAATACACTCGTTTCGCCGTCTATTACGCTCCCGAGCCCGGCCCGTTCGCGGATTTCTGCGCAAGCTGGCTGGGCTGGGATGCGGCGCGCGGTATGCCCGCCCCGCATCCGCAGATCGCCGGCCTGCCGCGCCCCGTGACCGAGATCACCGCCACGCCGCGCAAATACGGCTTTCACGGCACGCTCAAGCCGCCGTTCCGACTGACCGGCAGCCGCGCCGCGCTGGAACAGGATCTCGAAGCCCTCGCCGCAAGGCTCGGTCCCGCCGAAATGCCGGGCCTCACGCTTGCGCGCCTCGGCGCGTTCCTCGCTCTGACCCCGACCGGTGACACCGCCCCGCTGGCAAGGCTTGCCGCCGAAACCGTGCGCGCGCTGGACATCCACCGCGCCCCACCCTCCGAGGCCGAGCTGGAGCGGCGCCGCAACGCGCGCTTGAGCCCGGCGCAAGACGCCAACCTTGCGCGCTGGGGCTATCCCTATGTGATGGACGACTTCCGCTTTCACCTGACGCTGACCGGCAAACTGACCCCGCGCGAGGCAACGCAGACCGAAGTCGCACTTCGCCCGCTGCTCACGCCGCTGCTGCCAGAGCCCTTTCGCGTAGATGCGCTGTGTCTGTTCGGCGAGGATCGCGACGGAAGCTTTCACCTGCTGCATCGCTACGCCCTTTCCGGCTGAAGCGCGTGCAGCATCGCTGCAACGGCCGCATCCAACGGGCCGGAATTGTCGATCTGCGTAGCCTCTATCCCCTCGGGCAATGGCTTTACCGCGCGGGCCAGCCGGGCAGCGATTTGCGCGTCGTCCTCGCGACCGCGCGCCGCCAATCGCGCCGCCAGCACCTCGGGGCGGGCGGTGACATGCAGCACCGCCATGCCGGGAAACCGCTCTGCCGCCTGCAGCAGCGCGCCGCGCGACAGGTTGCACAACACTTGCTCGCCATGCGCCACGCGCGACAGGACCGATACGGGAATGCCGTAGCCCAGCCCATGCGCCCGCCAATGCAGCGCAAAGGCCCCCTCGGCGACCCTGCGGGCAAAGCCATCTTCGCTGACAGCGTCGAACTCTTCCCCCCCAGCGTCGGCCTTGCGGGTGATGACCCGGCGCACAAGGCCGAGCCTCGGCAGGCGCGCAGCCACCGCCACCATCAGCGTGTCCTTGCCCACGCCAGACGGGCCGATCACCGCGACAAAGCGCCCGCTCATGCCGCCCCCGGGGCAAACCGGCGGACGTCGATTTCGCGATCACAAATCTCGGCCCGCGCCGCCTCGTCGTGAAAGATGCCGACGATGGCGGCGCCGCGCGCCTTGGCCTCGCGGATCAGATCCAGCACCACGGCGCGATTGGTCGCATCCAGCGAGGCGGTCGGCTCATCCAGAAGCATCGCCGGGAAGTCATGAACAAAGCCGCGCGCGATATTGACCCGCTGCTGTTCACCGCCTGAAAACGTGGTGGGCGACAGCGCCCAGAGCGGTTCTGGCAGGTTCAGCCGCGCCAGCAGCGACCGCGCCCGCGACAGCGCCACCTCGCGCGCAACCCCTGCCCTCAGCGCCGGCTCAGCCACCACCTCAAGCGTGGGCACCCGGGGCACCACCCGCAGGAACTGGCTGACATACCCCATCAACTCGCGGCGCATCCGCAGCACCTCGCGCGGCTCGGCCCGCGCCACGTCGACATCGCCAACGGTGATCGCGCCGGATCCGCACAGATAATTGCCCCAGATCATCCGCATCAGGGTCGACTTGCCCGCCCCCGAATTGCCCACCAGCGCCACGCATTCACCGGGCGCCACCGACAGTTCCGCCCCCGCCATCACCGGGATCACCGCGCCGCCCTGATTGTGCAGCACGAAACTCTTCGAGACGTCCGAAACCCGTATCATCTTCATCTTGCCCTTAAACTCTCCGGGGGGTCCGGGGGGGGGGAAGCCCCCCCGCGC
>NZ_JAUOQN010000028.1:0-59380 GCF_030547555.1 Salipiger sp. 1_MG-2023
CTCCTCGAGATCCACGTAGCTGAACAGCGATCCCGTCACTTGGTCCGATCCGCGCATCGCCACCTCCATCCATGCCGCGGTGGCGATGAATCATGTTCCGCTACGGGCGTCGAGGCCGGAGTTTTTCAGCGGCCTGTTAGTTGCCACAGATGGCCGTGACGCCAACTGCATGCTGATAGTTTCGAGAATGCAGAATGGGTTCGACCTTGAGAGTGGCGTCATAAGCGAGTGGCAACAGCGGACGGACGGCACAACGTCAAAGGCGGCGGCTTCAACGTTTACCCGTCCAGCATCTCGCCTGCCTCGCTGCGTACTGGATGCTGCTCGCCGGGCTTGGTGGCGTCGCAGTGACCATCTCCTCGCGCGGCGGAGCTCCCGCCGCGCGCCTTGATGCGCCCCCGCTGCCGTGCCTTACTGGGCGCACCACCCGCAATCAGGAGCATCGCATGACCCCCACCATGATCGGCGTGATCGGAGGCTCTGGCCTCTACGATCTGGACACGCTGACCGACAAGCGCTGGACAAAGGTCGCAACGCCCTGGGGGCTGCCCTCGGACGAGATCCTGACCGGCACGCTGGACGGCGTGCCAATGGCCTTCCTGCCCCGCCACGGGCGCGGCCATGTGCACAGCCCGTCCACCGTGCCCTACCGCGCCAACATCGACGCGCTCAAACGGCTGGGGGTGACCGACGTCATCAGCATATCGGCCTGCGGCTCGTTCCGCGAGGCAATGGCACCGGGCGATTTCGTGGTGATCGACCAGTTCATCGACCGCACCTTCGCACGCGACAAAAGCTTCTTCGGAACGGGGTGCGTTGCGCATGTGTCGATGGCCCACCCGACCTGCCCGCGCCTCGGCGCCGCCTGCCTCGACGCGGCGCAACACGCCGGCATCACCGTACATGACGGCGGCACCTACCTTGCCATGGAAGGTCCGCAATTCTCGACCCTCGCGGAATCGCGGATGTACCGCGACAGCTGGGGCGCCGACGTCATCGGCATGACCAACATGCCCGAAGCGAAACTCGCCCGCGAGGCCGAACTCTGCTACGCCTCGCTCGCCATGGTCACCGATTACGACAGCTGGCACCCCGATCATGGCGCGGTCGAGATCACCGACATCATCCGCGTCCTGACCGGCAATGCCGACAAGGCGCGCGCGTTGATTGCACGCCTGCCCGCGCTGCTCGGGGCCAATCGCGCCCCTTGTCCGCATGGCTGTGACCGCGCGCTCGATAATGCCCTGATGACCGCCCCGGACAAACGCGACCCGGCGCTGCTGGCCCGGCTCGACGCTGTCGCCGGGCGCGCCCTCTAGCCTTTCAGAGAAAGCCTCGACATGCCCCTCGACACCTGGCTGACCTTCCTCGCCGCCTCGACGCTGCTGCTGCTGATCCCTGGCCCGACCGTGCTGCTTGTGCTCAGCTACGCGCTGTCCAAGGGGCGCTCTGTCGCGGTTGCTTCGGCGCTTGACGATTTTACCGCGATGACCCTGTCCCTCGCCGGGCTAGGGGCGCTGGTGCTGGCATCGGCCACCCTGTTCACCGCACTCAAATGGATCGGCGCGGTTTACCTCATCTGGCTCGGGATCAAGCTGATCCGAACCGCGCCAACCCATGGCCTGACCCTGCCGCACGCCGACATCAACGCCCGCGGCGTCTTTGGCCATGCCGCTGCGGTCACCGCCCTGAACCCCAAGAGCATCGCCTTCTTCATCGCCTTCGTGCCGCAATTCATCGACCCGACCAGCCCGATCCTGCCGCAGTTCACCATCCTCGTCGTCAGCTTCGTCATCCTCGCCGGCCTCAACGCGCTGGCCTACGCGCTGGCTGCCGACCGCCTGCGCGGCCTGATCCGCCAAGATCGCGTTCTGGCTTGGCTGACCCGCGCCGGCGGCGGCGCTCTGATCGCCATGGGGCTGCTCACCGCCACCCTGCGTCGCAGCTAACGCGCCGCAATGTCCCTCGCCAAGACATGGCCGGGACAACATCCTTGCGCCTGTAGGCTGGAAAACGACAAAGAGATGAGCAGAACCAACGGCGCCTAACCGAAGATGTCCTGCTGTACGACGACCTCCTCGCGACCGCTCAAAGCGATAGCCATGAATCTCCACGCCAACTGCGCCCGTGACGGTCGTCGAACAGAGACGCCGCGCCCCTCTTCATCTTGCCCCTAAACTCCGGGGAGCGCGAGGGGCTGGCCCCTCGCCTGCACAAGGCCCGCAACAGGTGCCAGCGTCAAAAATCGCTCAGGCCGCGTTGGCCGCCTTGCGCGGGGTCTTGGCATTGGCGTCGATGAACTCCAGCACCAGCGGGCGAATATTGTTCCGCCAACTCTTGCCGGCGAAGATGCCATAGTGACCCGCGCCCGGTTCAAGATGGCTCGCCTTCTTCGAATCCGGCAGCCCGGTGCACAGGTCAAGCGCCGCCACGCATTGCCCCGGAGCCGAGATGTCATCCTTCGCACCTTCGACCGTCTTCACCGCGACATCGGTGATCTTGCCGATATCGATCATGTGGCCATCGACCATGAACTGATTCTTGGCAATCTCGCCATTCTTGAAAATCCGCTCGACCGTCGACAGGTAGAACTCCGCTGGCATGTCCATCACGGCCAGATATTCATCATAGAACCGGTTATGCGCATCGTGGTCCGTCGCTTCGCCGCGCGCCACCTTCATGATCTCATCCGAGAACGCCTTGGAATGACGCTCGAGGTTCATCCCCATGAAAGACGACAGCTGCAACAGCCCCGGATAGACCAGCCGCCCGACGCCCGGATATTTGAACCCGACGCGCTGAATCATCGTTTCCTCAAGTTGGCCCATGGTGACGCGATTGCCGAAATCGGTCACCTCCGTCGGGGTTGCATCAGGGTCGATCGGCCCGCCGATCAGGGTCAGCGTGCGCGGCTGCGCCTCGGGTTCGAATTCGGCGAGATAGGCCGTAGCCGCCAGCGTCAGCGGCGCCGGCTGGCAGACCGCGATCACATGCGTATCCGGCCCAAGATGTCGCATGAAATCAACAAGGTACATCGTATAGTCTTCGATATCGAACTTGCCGCAGCTGACCGGGATGTCGCGGGCGTTCTTCCAGTCGGTAACATAAACCTCGGCGTCAGGGATCAACGACACCACCGTAGAGCGCAGCAGGGTCGCGTAATGCCCCGACATCGGCGCGACAAGCAGAACCTTGCGCGGCTTCTCCTCGCGCTCGGCCACGTTGAAATGCAGCAGCTTGGCAAAGGGCTTGTCGAGTACGGTTTCCTTGTACACAAGATGGTCCTGCCCGTCGTTGCAGGTGATCGTTCTGATCCCCCAGCTTGGCTTGACCACCATGCGCTTGTAGCTGCGCTCCGCCACTTCGCCCCACGCGGCCAGCCATGTCAGCGCCGGGTTGGGAACAACCGCCATCGCCGGATAGGATGCCATCGCTTTCGCCGTCGCGCCCACCCACTGGTTGGTGTTGCGGATGGTCTCCATCAGGTCGTAAGTCGCCATGAAGCGCATGGGCGTCTCCTGTCTTTCTGTCGCGGCAGCATACTGCACCCCGTCCGGCGCATGTATACGACCAATTCATTACAGACCCCTTGCAGCACAAGGCCCAGTATTGCCCTTCCTGTGCGCGCGCGGCCCCTGCCCTGTCAAATCAATTCGCCGCTTTGACCATCGCCACGGCGTCGTTATTCTGTTTTCAGTGAAGAATAGGGGGGATTCGCGATTATGACAACGAATGCTGAAATCAGCAGCCCCGGGCGGGAAAAGCTCGAGGAAAATCTCGCGAAAGTCGAGCAACTTACCCAGAGATTGCTGGGTGCGCTCGCCTCTCACAAGCCGATCAACTCGGCGCTGGGTGGACCGGACCCGATGCTTTATGCGCAGGCCGTGACCGCCTACTGGCAGGACTGGATGAAGAACCCGACCAAGGTCTTTGAACAGCAGGTCGGATACTGGGGCAAGTCCCTGCAGCATTATCTCGAGGCCAATCAAGCCCTTGCCGAAGGCAAACTGACACCGCCCGACGACACCGGCCCGACCGACAAGCGCTTTGGCAACCCGCTATGGGACAGCCATCCCTATTTCAACTTCATCAAGCAGCAGTACCTGATCAACGCCGGCGCCATCAGTGCTGCGGTCGATCAGATCGAAGAGCTCGACCCCACCGAAAAGCGCCGTCTGCGCTATTTCGCCCAGCAGATCACCGATATGATGGCGCCGACGAATTTTTTCGCCACCAACCCCGATGCCCTGCAAAAGGCCATCGAAACCGAAGGTGAGAGCCTCGTCAAAGGGCTCGAGAACCTCGTGACCGATCTCGAGGCCAACAATGGCGAACTGGTGGTGCGGCTGGTCGACGAAGAAGCCTTCGAGGTTGGCGGCAACATTGCCACCGCGGAAGGCAAGGTGGTCTGGCGCAACCGGATGATGGAGCTGATCCAGTATTCGCCCACCACCAAAACCGTGCATGACATCCCGGTCGTCATCTTCCCGCCGTGGATCAACAAATACTACATCCTCGACCTCAAACCGCAGAACAGCCTGATCCGCCATATCGTCGATCAGGGCTACACCCTGTTCGTGGTCAGCTGGGTGAACGCCGATGCCAGCTACCGCGACGTCGGGCTCGAAGAGTATATCGACGACGGCTACCTGACCGCGATGCGTCTCGTGCGCGAGATCTGCGGCACCAAGCAGGTCAACGCGGTGGGCTATTGCATCGCTGGCACCACGCTGGCGCTGACTCTGTCGCTGCTGAAGAAACGCGGCGACAAGCAGGTGAAATCGGCGACCTTCTTCACCACCCTCACCGATTTCAGCGAACAGGGCGAATTCGTGCCCTTCCTTCAGAACGATTTCATTGATGGCATCGAGAAGGAGATCGAGATCAGCGGCATTCTGCGAAGCTTCATTATGTCGCGCACCTTTTCCTTCCTGCGCTCGACCGACCTGATCTACACGCCTGCGATCCGGTCCTACATGATGGGCGAAACGCCGCCCGCCTTCGATCTGCTGTACTGGAACGGCGACGGTGCGAACCTGCCCGGCAAGATGACGATGCAATATCTGCGGGGCCTGTGCCAGCGCAACGAATTTTCCGAAGGGCGCTTCGAGCTTATGGGCGAAACGCTGGATCTGCGCGATGTCGATGTGCCGCTGATCTCGATCGCGGCCGAAACCGATCACATCGCCGCATGGAAAGATTGCTACCGGGGCGTGCAGAAGATGGGGTCGAAGAGCAAGCGCTTCATCCTGTCTGAGTCCGGCCATATCGCCGGCATCGTCAACCCGCCGAGCAAGAAGAAATACGGTCACTACCTGAACCCCGACCTGAAGCTTTCCGCCGACGACTGGCAGGCGCAGGCAGACTTCCACGAGGGGTCGTGGTGGCCGACATGGGAGGCGTGGCTGTCGAAGCGATCCGGCAAGAAAGTCCCCGCCCGGACCCCCGGCGATTCGGATCATCCGGTGCTTTGCGACGCTCCCGGCACCTATGTTCGCGTAAGAGCCAATCAGTAAGCTCCGACAATTCCACAATTATGCTGCATTGCAGAAATTTCACTTGAAATGCTGCGGTGCAGCATTCATATTGGTCTCAGCCGACAAATCGGGGGGTGGGCTCCCGAGGCAATCAGACAGGAATTTACAGATGGCCGCCAAGACGCAAGACTTCACCGCCATGATGAAAGACATGATGGGTTCGTTCCCCGTGGACACCAAGGCCATGGACGAAGCCTTCAAGACCACTGCGACGCTGAACGAAAAGCTGTCGGCCGTGGCACTCGAAGCCGCCGAGAAATCGACCGAGCTTTCGGCAAAGTGGACCAAGGACACCCTGACCAAGCTGTCCGACATGACCAAGTTCAAGGCAGAGCCCGCTGATTACGCAAAGGCGATGACCGATTTCGCTTCTGCTCAGGCCGAGACTGCAGCCGAGAACATGGCCGCCTTCGCCGAAATCGCGAAGAAGGTTCAGATGGACACCGTGGAACTGATGATGGCTGCCGGCAAGGACTTCACCGAAGACGCCAGCGCCGCCATGAAAAAGGCCACGGATGACATGACCGCCGCCGCCAAGAAAGCGACGACGAAGTAAGATCGCCCGCCGCTCCCCCCAGCGCGACGAGGCACGCAATTGCGCCCCTCTCCTCCCAAACATGGCGCAATACGGTGGGGCGGGTTCCTTGGTTGAACCCGCCCTTTTTTCCATTCGGAGTTTTGACGCGACTTTCCCGCCTTCGGCAGCATCGGCGGGATCGCACCGAAACCGCTAAAGTTTCCAAGAAAGACCGCTGCCACCCCTTGCAATGCTGCATCGCAGCATCGACATTTGCAGCAACCCCAGGGCGGCGCCCCGCCGCCGAGAATCCCCCGAAGGAGGAGATTTCAAGATGGCAATGACCGAAGACTTCACCGCCAAGATGAAAGACATGATGGGCGCGTTCCCGATGGACAGCACCAAGCTGGAAGAGGCATGGAAATCCTCTGCCGCCTATAGCGAAAAGGCGACCTCGATCGCGATCGAAGCCGCCAGCAAAAGCACCGACATCTCGGTCGGCTTCACCATGGAAACCCTCGGCCGCATCGGTGAACTGGCCAAGGCCAAGCCCGAAGCCGCCGATTATGCCCAGGCGATGACCGATTTCGCATCGGCGCAGATGTCCTCGCTTCAGGACAACATGACCGCCCTTGGCGAAGTCGCGAAAACCATGCAGGCCGACACCATGGAACTGATCATGTCCATGGGCAAGGAAATGGCGGATGAGGCCTCGGCCACGACGACCACCGTCGCCAAGGCAACGACCCCTCCTGCCGCGCCCAAGACCGCCAGCGCCGCAAAGACCACCACGCGCCGCACCACGGCAGCTGCCAAGACAACCGCGCAAGAGGCTACCCCCTCGACCGACAGCTGAAACTGGCACAAGACATAAAGAAACGCGGCTCCCTTTCGGGGCCGCGTTTTGCATTTCAGCACTGACTGCTCAGTTGACGATGGTCGCCTCGGTCGCAGCGCGCAACTCGTCCTCGGTGACGCCCTCGGCGGTCTCGACGATCTTCAGACCGCCCTCGACCACGTCCAGCACCCCAAGATTGGTGATGATCCGGTCGACCACGTTCTTGCCGGTCAGCGGCAGCGTGCAGGCCTTGAGCACCTTGCTCTCGCCATGCTTGTTGGTGTGGTCCATCACCACGATGACCTTGCCGACACCGGCCACCAGATCCATCGCGCCGCCCATGCCCTTGACCAGCTTGCCGGGGATCATCCAATTCGCCAGATCGCCGTTCTCGGCCACTTCCATCGCGCCAAGGATCGCCGCGGCGATCTTGCCACCACGGATCATGCCAAAGCTGGTGGCGCTGTCGAAATAGGCGGTGCGCGCCAGTTCGGTGATGGTCTGCTTGCCGGCGTTGATCAGGTCGGGGTCTTCTTCGCCCTCGAACGGAAATGGCCCCATCCCCAGCATGCCGTTTTCGGACTGAAGCGTGATATCCTTGTCGCCAACGAAGTTGGCCACCAGCGTCGGAATGCCGATGCCAAGGTTCACATACATCCCGTCTTCAAGCTCTTGCGCCGCGCGGGCGGCCATCTGATTGCGATCCCAAGGCATTACGCGTCCTCCCTCTTGCGCGTGGTGCGCTGTTCGATGCGCTTCTCGTGATCGCCCTGAATGATGCGATGCACGTAGATGCCCGGCAGATGGATGTGATCTGGATCGAGCGAACCGCGCGGGACGATCTCTTCGACCTCGACCACGCAGACCTTGCCGCACATCGCCGCGGGCGGGTTGAAGTTGCGGGCGGTCTTGCGGAACACGAGGTTGCCGGTGTCGTCCGCCTTCCATGCCTTGACGATGGACAGGTCGGCAAAGATGCCTTCCTCGAGGATGTAATCCTGGCCATTCCAGGACTTCACATCTTTGCCCTCGGCGATCACCGTGCCGACGCCGGTCTTGGTGTAAAAGCCCGGAATGCCGCAGCCGCCGGCCCGCATCCGCTCGGCGAGCGTGCCCTGCGGGTTGAATTCCAGCTCAAGCTCACCCGACAGATACTGGCGCATGAACTCGGCATTTTCGCCCACGTAGGACGACATCATCTTCTTGATCTGCTTGGTGTCGAGCAGCTTACCCAGCCCGAACCCGTCAACGCCGCAATTGTTCGACGCAACGGTGAGATCCTTGACGCCGCTTTCGACGATGGCGTCGATCAGCAGCTCGGGAATGCCGCACAGGCCAAAACCGCCCGCTGCGATCAGCATTCCGTCGGTGAGCAACCCGTCAAGGGCCTCCGCCGCGGAGCCATAGACTTTCTGCATGAAGAACTCCTCCTGGTAACGTTGCCGCACGTTGCCGCGCCGCAGCAGGAGAGTCAACGAAGGCAGCGCAGGCGCCGCCCCCATCAATGTGTCATTCCGTGCCGGAAGCCTTTTTCGCTGCGGGCTTTTTTGCCGCCGGCTTCTTTGCCGGGGCTTTCTTCGTGGTCTTTGCAGCGGGCTTCTTGGCCGCAGGTTTCTTCGCCGCGGGTTTCTTGCCACCCTTCTTCGCCGCTTTCTCGGCGATCAGCGTAAGCGCCTGTTCCATGCTCAGATCTGCCGGCTCGACATCCTTGGGAAGGGTCGCGTTGACCTTTTCCCATTTGACGTAAGGCCCGTACTTACCCTCGAACACCGCGATCTTGCCGCCATCAGGGTGATCGCCCATCTCGCGGATCGCCTTGGCCGCGGTGCGCCCGCGCCCCGGATTAGCGCGCTTGTGGGCGATCAACTCGACCGCGTGGTTCATGCCGATCTCGAAAACCTCCTGAAATTCCTTCAGGTTGACGTAGACGGGTTTCTCTTCATCCGGGGCCTGATGCATGATGTAGGGGCCAAAGCGACCGAGGTTGGACTTGATCTCGCCCCCGTCGGGATGCATCCCGATCACCCGCGGCAGCGTCAGCAGCGTCACCGCCTTTTCAAGATTCACATCTTCCGGAGCCCATCCGGGCAGAAACGCCCCGCCTTTCTTGGGCAGCGAGGCGCGCGGCGGTTTCTTGTTCTCGGGCGTTGGCTCGCCCTGCTGCACATAGGGACCAAAGCGCCCGGCCTTGAGCCAGACCTCCTCGCCGTCATGGCTGCCGAGCAGGCGTTCTTCGCCAACCGCGCCCTCGCCCGCGATGGGGCGGGTGTAGGTGCATTCGGGATAATTGCCGCAGCCGACAAAGCCGCCGGTGCGCGAGGTCTTGAGGTGCAACCGACCTTCGCCGCATTTGGGGCAGATGCGCGGATCAGACCCATCGGGCCGTGGCGGATACAGCTGCGGCGCAAGCGCGTCGTCGAGCACGTCGAGCACCTCGGTGATGCGCAGCTCCGACGTCTCGGCGATGGCTGCCGAGAAATCGCGCCAGAAGCGGCCCAGCAGCGCCTTGTAATCCATCTCGCCAGCCGAGACCTCGTCCAGCTCGTTTTCCAGCTCGGCGGTGAATTCATAGCCCACGTAGCGGCTGAAGAAGTTCAACAGGAAAATCGTAACGATGCGGCCCTTGTCCTCGGGGAACAGACGGTTCTGTTCCTTGCGGACATATTCACGATCCTGAATCGTGGTAATGACGCTGGCATAGGTCGAGGGGCGACCGATCCCCAGTTCTTCCATACGCTTGACCAAGGTCGCCTCGGTGTAGCGCGGCGGCGGCTGGGTGAAGCTTTGCGTCGCCAGCACCGCGCCATTGGCTGCCAGCACGGCCGCGCTGCTTTTCTGCATACCCGCGCTGGCATCTTCGAGCAGCTCGTCGCCCTTGTCGGACGCCTTGTCGAACTGGGCCTGAAGCGAGGATTTGGCGAAATGCGCCGGCTCGCCCTGCATGATCTGCGGCAGGCGGTTGTCATCTTCGCCTTCGGCGTCGTCGCGGCCTTCTTCGTAGATCTTCAGGAAGCCGTCAAACAGCACGACCTGACCGGTGGCGCGCAGACCAACCTGACCATCCTGCGAGCGGATGTCCACGGTGGTGCGCTCCAGCCGGGCCGCTTCCATCTGGCAGGCCAGCGTGCGCTTCCAGATCAGATCGTACATCTTGCGCTGGTCGTCCTCGCGCAGCGACAGGCTGGCCGCATCCTTGGTCATGTCGGTGGGGCGGATGCATTCATGCGCTTCCTGCGCGTTCTTGGCCTTGTTCTTGTAGATGCGCGGGCTGCTCGGCACGTATTCCTTGCCGAATCGGTCGGCAATGGCCTCGCGGCAGGCGGTCACCGCTTCGGGCGCCATGTCGATGCCGTCGGTCCGCATGTAGGTGATGTGACCCGCCTCATACAGCCGCTGCGCCGCGTTCATGCAGGCGCGAGCGCCCATGCCGAACTTGCGCGAGGCCTCCTGCTGAAGGGTCGAGGTCATGAAAGGCGCCGACGGGTTGCGCGTGCCCGGCTTGGCCTCGACGCTGTCGATCTTCAGCTGTCGCGAGGTGATGGCCTGCACGGCCAGCTCTGCCTCGGTGGCGTTTGCGATGTCGAAACGATCCAGCTTGCGACCGCCCAGCAGCGACAGCCGCGCCTCGTATTCCTGCCCGCGCGGCGTGGTGAGCAGCGCCTTGACCTGCCAGTATTCACGGGCATTGAACGCCTCGATTTCGGTCTCGCGCTCGACAATGAGACGCAGGCAGACCGATTGCACCCGCCCCGCGCTGCGCGCACCGGGCAGCTTGCGCCAGAGCACCGGCGACAGGTTGAACCCCACCAGATAATCCAGCGCGCGGCGGGCCAGATAGGCCTCGACCAGCGGCGCGTCGATCTCGCGCGGGTTCTGCATCGCCTCGGTGACGGCGGCTTTGGTGATCGCGTTGAAGGTCACGCGGCTGACGGCCGTGTCCTTCTTGATCGACCGGCGCTTGGTCAGCGCTTCGCGCAGATGCCACGAGATCGCCTCGCCCTCGCGGTCGGGGTCGGTCGCGAGGATCAGCGCGTTGTCGGTTTTCAGCGCCTCGGCGATGGCTGCGACATGTTTGCGCGAGTCGGCGCCGATTTCCCAAGTCATGTCGAAATCATTGTCCGTGTCGACTGATCCGTCCTTTGCGGGCAGATCGCGAACATGTCCGTAAGACGCGAGAACGACGTAGTCAGAGCCCAGATACTTGTTGATTGTCTTGGCCTTGGCAGGGGATTCGACAACGACGACGGGCATGGGCAAACGACCTTTTTGACTTGAAATGCCCGGGAAGAGGCCTTTGGGCATATGGCGGCGCAACATGTGGGGCGCAAGGGGGAAATGTCAATCAGCCCGCCCCGACATGGCTCTGCGCAGCTGTCTTTTCCGGTCAGATCCGTGTCAGCATCCCTCCCGGCCTGCGTTGGATATGACCGTCAAGTTCAAGGTCGGTGAGCAGTGGCGTCACCTCGCCCGAGCTGGCGCCAAGATCACGGATAAGCTGGTCTTCGGGCACCGGCGACGGCCCAAGTCGCGACAGGATCGCGCCGTGCAGCACCGCGGTTTCACGCAGGCCGCGCTGCTCGGGCGGCGGGGCGGGAATGATCGGCAGATCGAGATCCGCCTGCATCGGCTGAACGGCGTTGCCCACCGCCTCGATCACGTCGTCGGCGCCGCGCACCAGCCGCGCGCCGTCGCGGATCAGCATGTTGCAGCCACCGGCGCGGGCATCGAACGGATGCCCCGGCACCGCCAGCACCTCGCGCCCCTGATCAAGCGCCGCACGCGCGGTGATCAGCGAGCCGGATTTCACCGCCGCCTCGACCACCACGGTGGCCGCGCTCATGCCCGAGACGATGCGGTTGCGGGCCGGAAAATGCCGGGCGTGCGGCTGCATTCCCATGGGTTGTTCAGAGATCAGCGCACCGCCATTGTTGCGGATATCTTGGGCAAGGCGCGTGTTTTCCGAAGGGTACAGAATATCGACCCCCCCCGCCATCACCGCCACGGTGCCGCCTTCAAGCGCCGCCTGATGCGCCGCCGTGTCGATGCCCCGCGCCAGACCAGAGACCACGACGAAGCCTTCCTTGCCCAGTTCCTTTGCCAGGGATTTCGCCATGCGCCCGCCCAGCGACGAGGCATTACGCGCGCCAACCAGCGCCACCGACGGGCGGGTCAGCGCCGCGACATCGCCCGCCACCCAAAGCATCGGCGGCGCATCGGGAATATCTGCCAGCAAGGTGGGATAGCCCGGCTCTCCGGCAAAGACGGCCCTGGCACCATAAAGCCGCGCCGCCTTGATCTCGGCCAGCACGACGCCTTCGGGGCATGTATGATACTCCGAAACCCCGGCAGCGGAGGCGATGGCGGGAAGTTCTGCCAGTGCCGCCTGTGCACATCCGTGTTCAGAGAGCAGCCGCCAGAAGGTCGTCGGACCAACGCGGCGTGAGCGCAAGAGACGGAGCCAGGCCAACCGAGCCTCTTCCGTGGTGGGTGGGAGTGGGGGGTGATTGGAAGAAAAGCTGTAGCTGTTCTCAGTCATCCTGTGCCCCATCTGCTTGCTGAAACATTGGTACGCCCAGCTGGTTAATAGGCGGTAAACCAACGCTGAGCGCCGCGGGGAATCTCGCAAGCCATTGCCATAAAACAAAACATCCCGGCGCAAACAGGCCGGGATGCACACGCGACGACAGAATCGTCAAGAATCGCCTAGGTTGCGGCGCCGCCGACGGTCAGCCCGCCGATCATCACTGTCGGCTGCCCGACCCCAACCGGCACCCATTGCCCCTGTTTGCCGCAATTACCCATGCCCGGATCGAGCGCCATGTCGTTGCCCAAGGCCCGGATGTGTTGCAACGCCGTGGCGCCGTCGCCGATCAGCGTCGCGCCCTTGACCGGCGCGCCGACCTTGCCATCCTTGACCCGATAGGCCTCGGTACAGGAAAACACGAATTTGCCATTGGTGATATCGACCTGCCCTCCGCCAAAGCCCACGGCCCAGATACCATCCTTCAGATCGGCCACGATGTCCTGCGGGTCGGCCTGCCCGCCGAGCATGTAGGTGTTGGTCATCCGCGGCATCGGCGCATGGGCAAAGCTTTCGCGCCGCCCGTTGCCAGTGGGCTGCACGCCCATCAACCGCGCGTTCTGGCGATCCTGCATGTAGCCAACCAGAATGCCGTCTTCGATCAGCACGTTCTTGCCCGAGGGCGTGCCCTCGTCATCGATTGTCAGGGACCCGCGCCGGTCCGGCATCGTGCCATCATCGAGCACCGTGACACCCGGCGCGGCCACTCGCTGCCCCATCAGCCCGGCAAAGGCCGAGGTCTTCTTGCGATTGAAATCGCCTTCGAGCCCATGACCGATGGCCTCGTGCAGCAGGATACCCGGCCAGCCCGGCCCAAGCACGATATCCATCACCCCGGCAGGCGCCGGTTCTGCGCGCAGGTTCACCAGGCCAATGCGCAGCGCCTCGCGGGCCTTGGCCTGCCAGTCCGCCGGTTCAAGCATCCCGTCCAGCATGTAGCGCCCGCCGCCCGAGGCGCTGCCGCTTTCGCGCCGACCGTTCTCTTCGACGATGATGCTGACGGTGACGCGGGTCATCGGGCGCACATCGGTCATCAGACCGCCTTCGGGGCGCAGGATCGCCACCTCCTGACACGAGGCCGCAACCGTCGCCGTCACCTGCACCACCCGAGGATCGAGATCGCGCGCATAGGCATCGATCTCGCGCAGGGTCTCGACCTTGACCGAAAACGGCTGCCCCGCGATCGGATCGGCATCGCTATAAAGGACGCGGTTGGTGCCCTGCGGCGGCGGCGCCATCACCCCACCGCCATCACCCACCGCCAGCCGCGCGGTTTCGCCTGCCCGGCGGATCGCCTGCTCGCTGATTTCGGTGGCGTGGGCATAGCCTGTCACCTCGCCATTGACCGCCCGCAGGCCGAACCCTTCGGAGGCATCATAGCTTGCCGTCCTGATTCGCCCGTCGTCCAGCACCAGCGCCTCACCGCGCCGCCGTTCAAGGAAAAGCTCGCCATCGTCGGCACCGGACAGCGTCTCGCGCAGCAACGCAAGGGTCCGGTCCATGTCCAGCGCGGTCTCAAAGGGGCGGAACGGGGCGTCAGTCATGGTCTTTTCCTTCGCATCGGTTGATCCAGATCAAAAAATATCTTTTTCGAGACCTTCGATCTGGTGTAGTTGACGACCAACATGTGCTCTTTAGAGTGTGTGAACAATGGGGGGGAGGCTCAAACTCGTGCCAATTGCACGAGCCGTGCTCTCCTGCGACGTGACGATCGAAACACAAGGTCGCCATGCCGGCGCAGAGGATGGACGCCGGCACGGATCGCGACCGACACTCAGGACGAGGTGACAGAGCTATGCGCAAGATTTCCATGCTGACGGGTGCCCTGAGCGCCATGACGGCCGCGCCCGCCCTTGCCCAAGGGCTCGAGGTGGTGGGCCGCCCGCATCAGGGCGGGCTTGGTTTCCAGCCCGCAGCAACAGAACTTGCCCGAGACCTGCAATGGCTCGACGGAATGCTGCTGTGGATCATCACCGCGATCTGCCTGTTCGTGATCGGCCTGATGATCTATGCCTTTGTGCGCTTCAACCGGCGTGCCAACCCGACGCCCGCCAGCTTCACCCACCACACCCCGATCGAGGTGGCTTGGACCCTCGGCCCGATCCTGATCCTGCTGGTGATCGGCGCGTTCTCGTTGCCGGTCCTGTTCAAGCAGCAGGAAATTCCGGACGGCGATCTCGTAATCAAGGTGACCGGCTACCAGTGGTACTGGGGCTATGAATATGTCGGCGAGGATCTGGCCTATGATGGCTACCTGATCGGCTCGCCCGCCACCGGCGGCGACAACCGCTTCAACTCCGATGTCGAGGCGCAGCTGATCGAGGCGGGTTACACCAAGGACGACTGGCTGCTTGCCACCGATACCGCCGTGGTGGTGCCCGTGGGCGCAACCGTGGTGATGCAGGTGACCGGCGCCGATGTGATCCACAGCTGGACCATCCCCGCCTTTGGCGTCAAACAGGACGCAGTGCCGGGCCGGATCGCGGAACTGTGGTTCGCCGCCGAGCGCGAAGGGGTGTATTTCGGTCAGTGCTCCGAGCTTTGCGGCATCAGCCACGCCTATATGCCGATCACGGTAAAGGTGGTCAGCCAGGACGCCTATGATGCATGGCTTGCCGCCTCGAAAGACGACGGCGGCTATGTTGACGTCGGGCAGTTTCTGGCCAACAGCTGACCGCCAGGCACCTGAAGGGGCAAACCGGGGCCTTGGCCCCCGCCCCTAACCTTTCAGATGAAAAGCCCCGATACATATGACCGATCTTTCGACGAACAGCAGCTTTGGTGAGACCCAGTCCGGGGAGGCGCGCTTCGGGGATTACTTTGCCTTGCTCAAACCGCGGGTGATGACCCTTGTGGTGTTCACCGCCTTCGTGGGGCTGCTGGCCGCGCCGGTGCCGGTGCATCCGTTCATCGGCTTCTGCGCCATCCTGTTCATCGCCGTGGGCGGCGGCGCCTCTGGTGCGCTGAACATGTGGTGGGATGCGGATATCGATCAGGTGATGAAGCGCACCGCCAAACGCCCAATCCCGGCTGGCAAGGTCGACAAGGGCGAGGCTCTGGCCATCGGGCTGGTGCTGTCGGTGTTCTCCTGCGTATTCCTTGCGCTGGCGACGAACCTGCTGGCCGGGGCGCTGCTGGCCTTCACCATCTTCTTTTACGTGGTGATCTACACCATCTGGCTCAAGCGCTCGACGCCGCAGAACATCGTGATCGGGGGGGCCGCTGGTGCCTTCCCTCCGATGATCGGCTGGGCGGCGGCGACGGGGCAGGTCGGCATCGAGTCGGTGCTGATGTTCTGCCTGACCTTCATGTGGACCCCGCCGCATTTCTGGGCTCTCGCGCTGTTCATGCGCAATGATTACGACGATGCCGGCGTGCCGATGCTGACCGTGACCCATGGGCGCCGCTCGACCCGGCTGCACATCCTTGTCTACACCGTGCTGCTGGCGGCGCTGGCCATCGGCACCGGCTTTACCGCCATCGGCGGGCCGGTCTACCTTTCCGTCGCTGTCGTGCTGAACGCGCTGTTCCTGAAGGGCGCGTGGCAGATCTTCCGCCGCGACGAAGACGCCTCGGAAACCGACAATTTCAAGACCGAGCGCGGCTTCTTCAAGCTGTCCCTGCTGTATCTCTTCGCCCATTTCGGTGCGATCCTGATCGAGGCAGGGCTGGCGCGGTTCGGACTGGGGGGCTGGGGATGAGCATCACCAAGACGCATGAACTGCACAAACGGCGCTTTGGCCGGAATGTCGGTGTGGGGCTGCTGTTGACGGCTTTCATCTTCATCGTTTTCGGCATGACCATGGTAAAGATCACCGGCGGCGACGTCAGTGGCGCGCTTCAGGGCAAGGGAAAGATCGAGAATGGCGACTGACCAGAAATCGAAGACGGTCCTGACGCTTGTCGGCGTGGTGCTCTTCATGGGTGCCATGGCTTGGGCGTCGGTCCCCTTCTACAACTGGTTCTGCCGTGTCACCGGCTTTGCTGGCACCACCGGTGTCGCGGCCGGGCCGTCCTCGGACATCCTCGAGCGCACCATCAAGATCCGCTTCGACGGGTCCAAGGCGCGTGGCTTCCCTTGGGAATTCAAGCCCATGCAGACCGAGATGACCCTGCGCATCGGTGAAGAGGGTCTGGCCTTTTACGAGGCCTACAATCCCACCGATCACCCTGTTGCGGGACAGGCATCCTATAACGTCTACCCCTATGACGCTGGCGGCTATTTCAACAAGATCGAATGCTTCTGCTTCACCGAGCAGGTGCTGCAACCGGGCGAGCGTGTCGTGATGCCGGTCAGCTTCTTTGTCGATCCCGAGATCGTCGAAGACGAGGATGCCAAGCACGCCAGCCACATCACGCTCAGCTATACCTTTTACGAGATCGACCTGCCGGAGGAGTCGCAGGCCGCGCTTGATCCAACAACCACGGACCTGAATTCCGTGAACTAGAACCGCCTAACCGCGAGGGAGAACGAGACGCATGGCCCATGCAAAGAACCACGATTACCACATCCTGAGCCCCTCGGTCTGGCCATTTGTCGCCGCCGTCGGGGCCTTTGTCATGCTCTTTGGCGCGGTGCTGTGGATGCACGGGTCGGGGCCATGGATCTTTCTGGCCGGTTTCATCGCCGTGCTCTACGTCATGTTCGGCTGGTGGTCGGACGTGATTGCGGAAAGCAAGATCGGCGATCACACCCCGGTGGTGCAGATCGGCCTGAAATACGGCTTCATCCTGTTCATCATGTCCGAGGTGATGTTCTTTTTCGCGTGGTTCTGGAGCTTCTTCAAACACGCGATGTACCCGATGGGGCCGAACTCTCCGGCAGTTGATGGCGTCTGGCCGCCAGCGGGGATCGAAACCTTCGATCCGTGGCACCTGCCGCTGATCAACACCATGATCCTGCTGTGCTCGGGCTGCGCCGCGACATGGGCTCACCATGCGCTGGTGCACGAGAACAACCGTGAAGACATGAAATGGGGCCTGATCATCGCCATCGTTCTTGGCGCGATCTTCACCGTGTTTCAGATCTATGAATACAGCCATGCCGCCTTCGGGTTCTCGGGCAATATCTATGGCGCCAACTTCTTCATGGCGACGGGCTTTCACGGCGTGCACGTGCTGATCGGGACGATCTTCTTGTTCATCTGCCTGCTGCGTCTGATGAACGGGCATTTCACCCCGACCAAGCACATCGGTTTCGAAGCCGCCGCATGGTACTGGCATTTTGTCGACGTGGTGTGGCTGTTCCTGTTTGCGGCTATCTACGTCTGGGGCGGCTGAATCTTCCCACATCGAACGAGCAGAGCGGGCCCTTGGGTCCGCTCTTTTCATTTGTAATGGACGCGGGGCTGGTGTTTGACGGCCGGCCCATGCTGCGCCGGATGGCCGATCCCTCACCTATGGCTGGCGATCCGCAGGCTGGCTGGCCCCGGGCCAGCTGCGCTGCGCCCCGGCGGTTCAACCGGTCCTCACAAACCACAGCCGCGCGGTTGTGAGGGCGCGTGGTTTGGCTTACGCCTTGTCTCGTTGCCATCCCAAGGGAGGACAGGATGACTCACGGCTTCGATACATTGCAGGTTCACGCAGGCGCGCGCCCCGATCCGGCGACCGGCGCGCGGCAGGTACCGATCTATCAGACAACCGCTTACGTGTTTCGCGATGCCGATCACGCGGCGGCGCTGTTCAACCTTCAGGAGGTTGGCTACATCTACTCGCGGCTGACCAACCCGACGGTCTCGGCCCTGCAAGAGCGAATCGCGACGCTCGAAGGCGGCGCCGGCGCGGTGTGTTGTTCGTCGGGCCACGCGGCGCAGATCATGGCGCTGTTCCCGCTGATGGGTCCGGGGCTGAACATCGTTGCCTCGACCCGCGCCTATGGCGGCACGATCACCCAGTTCAGCCAGACCATCAAGCGCTTTGGCTGGTCCTGCACCTTTGTCGATTTCGACGATCTGGACGCGGTCGAGGCCGCGATCGACGACAACACCCGCGCGGTGTTCTGCGAGACCATCGCCAACCCCGGCGGCTATGTCACCGATCTTGATGCAATCGCCGCGATTGCCGACCGGGCAGGCCTGCCGCTGATCGTCGACAACACTTCGGCCACGCCTTACCTGTGCCGCCCGATCGAGCATGGCGCGACGCTGGTGGTGCATTCGATGACCAAATACCTGACCGGCAACGGCACCGTCACCGGTGGCTGCGTGGTGGATTCGGGGAAATTCGACTGGTCGGCGTCGGACAAGTTTCCGTCGCTCTCCGCGCCCGAGCCCGCCTATCACGGGCTGAAATTCCACGAGACCTTTGGCGCGCTCGCCTTTACCTTCCATTCCATCGCCATCGGCCTGCGCGATCTGGGCATGACGCTGAACCCGCAGGCGGCGCATTACACGCTGATGGGCATCGAAACCCTGTCACTGCGGATGCAAAAGCATGTCGAAAACGCCGGGCGCGTGGCGGCATGGCTGGAAAATCACCCGGCGGTGGAACAGGTGACCTATGCCGGGCTGCCCTCGTCGCCCTACAACGACCGACTGGCGCGGATCTGTCCCAATGGCGCTGGGGCGCTGTTCACCGTGACGCTGAAATCGGGCTACGAGGGCTGCGTCAAGTTCGTGGAAGCGCTGGAAATCTTCAGCCATGTGGCCAATCTGGGCGACACCCGCAGCCTCGTCATCCATTCGGCCTCGACCACCCACCGCCAGCTGTCCGAAGAACAGCAGGTGGCGGCAGGGGCCGCGCCGAACGTGGTGCGAATTTCCATCGGCATCGAAGACCCCGAAGATCTGATTGCCGATCTCGATCAGGCGCTGAGAGCGTCGATGTAAGCCCGAGGGGGGCTGCCAGCCCCCCTACCCCAGAAAGCTGCGGACCTCCTCGCTGCTCACCACATGGCAGTAGATCATGTTGAGGATCCGAAGCTCTGCCTCGTGCAGTTCCCGCGTGGCAGCGGCGCAGCAATCCTCGACCACGACAACGCCAAAGCTCTCATCGGCAAGACTGCGCACCGAAGAACTGATGCATTGGTCGGTAAAGATACCTGCCACGATGACATCACGAATACCCAGATTGTGCAGCACCATGCGCAGGTTGCTGCCGGTCAGCGCGCTGTCGGTGGTCTTGGTCACCACGATCTCGTCCGCAACCGGCGCCACGGCGGGGACGATCTGCGAGGCGTGCTCGTCCTTTGGCAGCAACAGATTGTTGAAGCCCGGCTTTTTCTGGCTCAGGGATCGGTCGCGCCCGTCGCGCGTCAGGCTGGCGATGCGAGCGTGCAGCACTTCGATGCCCTGTGCGCGCGCCCAAGCCTGAAGCGCGGCGGTGTTCGGGATCACCGTGCCGTGCATCCGGTCCAGAAACGGCTGCCAACGGGCGGCTTCGGCCGGATCGCCGGGCACCTCAAGATAGGTGTTCTGAATGTCGATCACCAGCAGCGCCGTGCGCGCCCGATCCAGCACGATATCCTCGGGTTCCGGCGCGGTTTCATAGTAGAAACTGCGCCAATCTGTCTTCCAGCCCATCAGATCTCGCCGATCGCATCAAGGCTTTCGGGCAGGATCTGCCCGCCGTCCACCACGATCTGCTGGCCAGTGACATAGCCCGCCTCGTCCGAGGCAAAGAACAGCGCCGCATTGCCGATATCGGCCACCGCGCCCAGCCGCTTCAGCGGGATCGAGGCGGCCATGGCATCAAGGTAGTCTTGCCCCAGCCCGGCCAGCCCTTTGGTCATGATATTGCCGGGCAGCACCGCGTTGATCGTGGTGTTGTAGCGCGCCAGCTCCATCGCGGCGGTTTTCAAGAACCCCAGCTGGCCGGATTTCGACGCGCCGTAATGCGCCCAGCCCGGATAGCCGGTGACTGGCCCGGTGATCGACGAGGTCAGCACCACGCGCCCCTTGCCCGCCTTTTCGAACAGCGGAATGCAGGCCTTGACGCACAGGAAGCTGGACTTGAGGTTCACCGACATGACGTGATCCCAGTCCTCCGGCGACATGTCGACCATCTTGACCTGCGGAAAGATCCCCGCGTTGGCGCACAGGATATCGACGCCGCCAAACAGGCCCACGGTGGCGGCGACCATCTCTTGCACGCTGTCCCAATCGGCCACATCGGTCAGGTGATAGGCTGCGATGCCGCCCGCGGCCTTGATCTCGGCGACGGCCAGCTGCGCCGCCTCCTCACCGCGCGCCGCCATCATCACCTTGGCGCCCTGCGCCGCGAAGATCTCGGCGATGCCGCGCCCGATGCCTTTGGAACCGCCTGTCACGATGACCGATTTGCCTGCGATGGATGTGAGCATCCGCTCCCCCTGCTATTGTCTGGAAATTGGGCGTTTGCCGGATGACACCGCGCCCACCGGTGCAAGTACAGGTGAAAATGTTGCAAGTCGCAGATTTCAGCCCTAGCGAGACAGGGCGTGCAAAAGAAAAGGGCATCAGATGGCAGGTCTGTATGATGAAGGCTTTACCGAACGGCTGCGGCAGGGCGCGCTGTCGCTGCGCTATGAATGGGGGCTTGGCCCCGAGGCCGATGTGCGGCTGCTGACCCTGTCAGAGAACGCCACCTTTCTTGCCAGCGATCCGGGCCGCGCGCCGATCATCCTGCGGGTGCACCGCCCCGCCTATCATACCTTGGCCGAGATCGAGTCCGAACTGGCATGGATCGAGACGCTGCGTGCTTCGGGTGCCATCGACACGCCCGCGCCGCTGACGCTGGCCAGCGGCGGCCATGTCGCACAATTCAGCGATGGCAACGATACCCGCCACGTGGTCGGCTTTGCCTTCATGCCCGGCGATGAACCCAGCGCCGGCGAAAGCCTTGCGCCGGGGTTCGAACTGCTGGGGGCGATATCGGCCCGGCTGCACCGGCAGGTGCAGGGCTGGCAACCGCCGCAGGGCTTCACCCGCAAGACATGGGATTTCGACAGCGCCTTCGGGGCGCAGCCGCTGTGGGGAGACTGGCGCGCGGCCTTGGGGCTGGATGACGAAGGGCGCGCGGTGCTCGAAACCCTGTGCGACGTGCTCAAACGCAAGCTCGACGCTTACGGCAAGGGCACGGATCGCTTCGGGCTGGTGCATGCCGATCTGCGGCTGGCCAACCTGTTGCAGGACGGCGACAAGCTGAGCGTCATCGATTTCGACGACTGCGGCTTTTCGTGGTTCATCTATGATTTCGCCGCCGCGATTTCCTTTTACGAAACCGAGCCCTATATCCCCGCGCTTCAGGCCGCTTGGCTGAAGGGCTACCGCACGATCGCCCCGCTGGACGCTGAACACGAGGCGATGATCCCAAGCTTCGTGATGTTCCGTCGCCTGCTGCTGACCGCGTGGATCGCCTCGCATGCGGAAACGCAAACCGCCGCCGACGCGGGCCATGGCGCCTATACCGCTGGCACCGTGGCGCTGGCCAAAGCTTATCTGCAGGCCGAGGCATGAGCGACATCCGCCAGATCCTCGACATGAACGCCTTTGACGCCAGCAAGGGCACGACGGGGAAGGTGCAGCGGCGGCTGGACAACCTTGGCGCGGCCTCGGTGCTGTTCTACCGCCAGCCGATCGAGATGATTAGCGCACAAGGCGCGTGGATGCAGGCGGCGGACGGCACGCGCTATCTTGATTTCTACAACAACGTGCCCTCGGTCGGGCATTCCCACCCCGAGGTGGTGCGCCCGATCAGCGAGCAGATCGCCCGGCTCAACACCAACACGCGCTATCTGGTCGGCGTGGTGGATGAGTATCTCGAGGCGCTGAAGGCCCGGCTGCCAGAGCCCCTGAGCAACGTCATGCTGACCTGTTCGGGCAGCGAAGCCAATGATCTGGCGCTGCGGGTGGCGTTTGCCGCCACCGGCGCGCGCGGCGTGATCGTCACCCAGACCGCCTATCATGGCAACACGGCGCTGGTGACCGACGTCTCGCCCTCGGCGATGAAGCGCGGCGCGCCGCCCGATTGGGTCGAAACCGTGCCCGCGCCGGGCAGCGCCGCTTATGGCGACGACATCGCGGGCGGTTTTGCCCAAGCCGTGACAGAGGCGATGGCGCGGCTGACGGCGCGCGGGCATGGCGTGGCGGCGCTGCTGGTCGACAGCATCTTCAGCTCGGACGGGGTGTTCGCCGATCCGCCCGGCTTTCTGCGCGCCGCCGCCAAGGCGGTTCAGGCGGCTGGCGGGCTGCTGATCGCCGACGAGGTGCAGCCGGGATTTGGCCGTACCGGCGGCGGCTTCTGGGGGTTTGAACGCCACGGGGTGGCCCCCGATATCGTCACCATGGGCAAACCCATGGGCAATGGCTTTCCCATGGCCGGCATGGCGGCGCGGCCCGCGCATCTGCAAAGCTTCTGCGCTGAAACCGGCTATTTCAACACCTTCGGCGGCAATCCGGTGGCCGCCGCCGCCGGGCTGGCGGTACTGCGGGTGATCGAGGCCGAGGGGCTTCAGCACAATGCCGCCCGCATCGGCGCGCAGCTGATGCAGGGCTTGCAAACCATCGCCAAAGGCTCGGAGCGCGTCGGGCAGCTGCGCGGCGCGGGGCTGTTCCTTGGCGTCGATCTGATACGGGACGGCGCGCCGGATCCCGCCTTTACCACGCAGGTCATCGACGCGATGCGCGCATCCGGTGTGCTGATCGGGGCGGCCGGGCGCTATGGCGCAACGCTGAAACTGCGCCCGCCGCTGTGCCTTGACGCCGCAGAGGCGGCGCAGTTTCTCGACGCGTTCGAGCGCGCCGTGTCAGGCTAGACGTACAGAGACCCCCGCCGCGGCCAGCGCCTGCGCCAGCGGGCCGGTGGGGGCGGCGTCGCTCACCAGCGCATCCAGCTCGCCCCAATCGGCGTAGCGCGCCGTGGCGATGCGATCGAACTTGGAATGATCCGCGACAACCATGGTGCGGGCGCATTGCCGCATCATGGTGGCATAGACCTCGCCCGCCTCGATCAGCGCATCCGACGGCCCCAGCGGTGACAGCGCGCTGGCCCCGCACACCGCCCAGTCGGCGCTATAATCGGACAGGAACCGCACGGTCTGCGCACCGTGCATCGCGCCCTCGCCCGCGTGGTACAGCCCCGGCGCCATGATCACCTGTATCGTCGGGTTCGCCGCCAGCGCCGCCGCGATGCTGGTGCTGTGGGCGATCACCGTCAGATCGCCCAGATCCAGCGCCATGCGCTGCGCCAGCAGCGTCGTTGTCGCCCCCGAGCCCAGCATCACCACCCGTGCCCCCGCCATCATCCGCACCGCTTCGCGCGCGATGGCGGCGCGTTCCTCGACCAGATCAAGATGCCGCTCGGCCAGCGCCGGTTCGACCTCGCGGCGCAGCATCGCCCCGCCATAGGTGCGCGCGATCAGCCCCTGCGCCGCCAGCTCTTCCAGATCGCGCCGGATGGTTTCGGTGGTCACCTCAAAGCCGCGCGCCAATTGCCCCACCCGCAGCGTCGGGGTGATCGCCAGCCGGTCGAGAATCTGTTTCTGACGCGCATCCTTGCGACGTGACATGCCCGGCCTCCTGCTTTGCGCGCGATCCAAGCAGAGCGCCGCGCAGCCCGCAACCCCGCCCGCACAGGCCTTTGTGAATGGAACTCATAATCTCCTTGCTCAATATGAGTTGGAAATCAGGCCCCGTGAAGGATACATGAACGCAAAGCCCAGCAGGATATGTCATGACTCGTACCGCCCCCGTTCGCTCGCCCGTCTTCGACCAGCTCGCCGCCGCCGCCAAGGATCGCATCCTGATCCTTGACGGCGCGATGGGCACACAGATCCAGAAGCTCGGCCTTGCCGAGGGCGATTTTCAGGGCTGCGGCGGCGGCGCCTGCACCTGCCATTTGCCGCACGCCAGCGACAAGCCGCAGCAGGGCAACAACGACATCCTGAACCTCACCGCGCCCGACGTGATCGAGGACATCCATTACCGCTATGCCATGGTCGGCGCGGATATCGTGGAAACCAACACGTTTTCATCGACCACCATCGCGCAGGCCGATTACGACATGCAGGCGGCGGTGCATGATCTGAACGTCGAAGGCGCGCGGCTGGCACGCAAGGCGATGGACCGGGCCGAAGCGACCGATGGCCGACACCGCTTTGTCGCGGGCGCGCTTGGGCCGACCAACCGCACCGCGTCGATCTCGCCCGATGTGAACAACCCCGGCTACCGCGCCGTCAGCTTCGACGATCTGCGCATTGCCTATGCCCAGCAACTGCGCGGGCTGATCGAGGGCGGCATCGACATCGTGCTGATCGAAACGATCTTCGACACGCTCAACGCCAAGGCCGCGATCTTTGCCTGCGAGGAAGTGTTCGAAGAGACCGGCACCCGCCTGCCGGTGATGATCTCGGGCACCATCACCGACCTGTCGGGTCGCACGCTGTCGGGGCAGACCCCCACCGCCTTCTGGCATTCGGTGCGCCACGCCCAGCCGTGGACCGTGGGCCTGAACTGTGCGCTTGGCGCCGATGCGATGCGGCCCCACTTGGCCGAGATCGCCGGCGTCGCCGACACGCTGACCTGCGCCTACCCCAACGCTGGCCTGCCCAACGAGATGGGTGAATACGACCAGACCCCCGAGGAAATGGCCGCGCTGATCAAAGGTTTCGCCGCCGAGGGGCTGCTGAACGTGGTTGGCGGCTGCTGCGGGTCAACCTATGAGCATATCGCCGCTGTCGCCAAGGCGGTCGAGGGCTACAAGCCCCGCACCATCCCCGAGGCCCAACCGCTGATGAAACTCTCGGGGCTCGAGCCCTATACGCTGACCAAGGACATTCCCTTCGTCAACGTGGGCGAGCGCACCAACGTCACCGGCTCGGCCAAGTTCCGCAAGCTGATCACCAATGCCGATTACGCCGCCGCACTGGATGTCGCCCGCGATCAGGTCGAGGCGGGCGCACAGATCATCGACATCAACATGGACGAAGGCCTGATCGATTCCAAACAGGCCATGGTCGAATTTCTCAACCTGATCGCCGCCGAGCCGGACATCGCCCGCGTTCCGGTGATGATCGACAGCTCGAAATGGGAGATCATCGAGGCTGGCCTGAAATGCGTTCAGGGCAAGCCGGTGGTCAACTCGATCTCGATGAAGGAAGGCGAAGAGGCATTCCTTGAACAGGCCACGCTGTGCCGCCGCTACGGCGCCGCGGTCATCGTCATGGCATTTGACGAAAAGGGACAGGCCGACACCGAGGATCGCAAGGTTGAAATCTGCACCCGCGCCTACAAGCTGCTGACCGAAAAGGTGGGTTTCCCGCCCGAAGACATCATCTTTGATCCCAACGTCTTTGCCGTGGCGACGGGCATCGAGGAGCACAACAATTACGGCGTCGATTTCATCGAAGCCACCCGGCGCATCACCACCGATTGCCCGCATGTGCATATCTCGGGCGGCGTGTCGAACCTGTCGTTCAGCTTTCGCGGCAACGAGCCGGTGCGCGAGGCGATGCACGCGGTGTTCCTCTATCACGCCATCCAGAACGGCATGGACATGGGCATCGTCAACGCCGGACAGTTGGCGGTTTATGACCAGATCGACGCCGACCTGCGCGAGGCCTGCGAAGACGTGGTGCTGAACCGCACGCCCGAGGCGACCGAGAACATGCTCGAGATCGCCGAGCGTTACCGTGGCACCGGCGGCGCAAAACCGCGCGAAAAGGACATGTCGTGGCGCGAACTGCCGGTTGAGAAGCGACTGGAACACGCGCTGGTCAACGGCATCACCGAATTCATCGAAGCCGACACCGAAGAGGCGCGCCTTGCCGCCGATCGCCCGCTGCATGTCATCGAAGGGCCGCTGATGGCAGGGATGAACGTGGTTGGCGACCTGTTCGGCGCGGGCAAGATGTTCCTGCCGCAGGTGGTCAAATCCGCCCGCGTGATGAAACAGGCGGTCGCCGTCCTGCTGCCCTTCATGGAGGAAGAAAAGCGTCTGAACGGCGGCGAGGGTCGCGAAAGCGCTGGCAAGGTGTTGATGGCGACGGTGAAGGGCGATGTGCACGACATCGGCAAGAACATCGTCGGCGTCGTGCTGGCCTGCAACAATTACGAGATCATCGACCTGGGCGTCATGGTCTCCGCCGAAAAGATCCTCGCAACGGCCAAGGCCGAAGGCGTGGACATCATCGGCCTGTCCGGCCTGATCACCCCGTCGCTTGATGAGATGGTGCATGTGGCGTCGGAAATGGAACGCACCGGGCTTGATATCCCGCTGCTGATTGGCGGCGCGACCACCAGCCGTGTGCATACGGCGGTGAAAATCCACCCGCGCTATGGCAAGGGGCAGGCGGTCTATGTCACCGATGCCAGCCGCGCCGTGGGCGTGGTCAGCTCGCTGCTCTCGCCGACGCAAAAGCCGGAGTATGTGGCAAATATCCAAAGCGAGTACACCGATGTTGCCGAAAAGCACGCCCGCGCCGAGCTGGCGAAAAAGCGCATCAGCATCCAGCAGGCGCGCGACAATGCGCTGAAGCTCGACTTTGGCAACCACGTCCCCGCGCCAAGCTTCCTCGGCAACCAGACGCTGCCCGACTGGGATCTGGCAGAGCTGGCGGAATACATCGACTGGACGCCGTTCTTCCAGACCTGGGAGATGAAGGGCGTCTACCCAAAGATCCTCGACGACCCCAAGCAGGGCGAAGCCGCCCGCGCCCTGTTCGCCGATGCAAAAGAGATGCTGGACCAGATCATCGCCGAGAAATGGTTCTCGCCCAAGGCCGTGGTCGGCTTCTGGCCCGCCAATGCGGTCGGTGATGACATCGCGCTTTACACCGACGAGACCCGCACCCAGCCGCTAGCGACCCTGCACACCCTGCGCCAGCAGACCGCAAAGCGCGAAGGCCGGCCCAACGTGGCGCTGTCCGATTTCGTCGCGCCAGAGGGCAAGCCCGACTACGTCGGCGGCTTCGTGGTGACCGCAGGCGCCGAAGAAGAGGCCATCGCGAAACGCTTCGAGGCGGCGCATGACGATTACCGCTCGATCATGGTCAAGGCGCTCGCCGACCGCTTTGCCGAGGCACTCGCCGAGCGCCTGCACGAAAAGGTCCGCAAGGAGCTCTGGGGCTACGCAGCTGACGAGACCACCTCCGCAGCCGACCTCATCGCTGAGAAATACGCAGGCATTCGCCCCGCCCCCGGCTACCCTGCCCAGCCCGATCACACCGAAAAGGATACCTTGTTCGCGCTGCTGGGGGCGACCGAGGCCACCGGCGTCGAGCTTACCGAGAGCTTTGCCATGTGGCCGGGCTCATCGGTCTCTGGCCTCTATATCGGACACCCGGACAGCTACTATTTCGGTGTGGCGCGCGTCGAACGGGACCAGGTCGAGGATTACGCCGCACGCAAGGGCATGACCACAGAGGACACCGAACGCTGGCTTGCTCCGATTCTCAATTACGTACCGGGCAATGCGGTGGCAGCAGAGTAAGGGGGCCAGCCCCCTCGGCCTTGCGGCCTCACCCCCGGAGTTTTTCTGGCAAGATGAAGCGCAGGCGCCCGCCCCTTCATCTTGCCCTTAAACTCCGGGGGTTTGGGGGCTGGCCCCCAATGCGTTTCCGCGGCGGGGCGCGCCGTCAGTTCTTTTTGCCGAGGTGTTTCGTCAGCGCGCCTGCATTCTTTTCGCGACGGCCCTTGTAGGGATTCTTGTCAGACGCATCGCGCATATAAAGCCGGATCGGTGTGCCGGGCATGTCGAAGCTTTCACGCAGACCGTTCACCAGATAGCGCGCATAGCTCTCCGGCATCTTGTCTGGATGCGAGCATTTCACCACGAAGGCGGGCGGGCGCGTCTTGGCCTGCGTCATGTAGCGCAGCTTGATGCGCTTGCCCTGCGGCGCGGGAGGCGGGTGCGAGGCCACCATACCTTCGAGCCAGCGGTTCAACTGTCCGGTTGTCACGCGGGCGTTCCAGGTTTCCCACGCCTTGATGATCGCGGCGTTCAACCGGTCAAGTCCGCGCCCGGTTTTGGCAGACACCGTGACAAGGGGCGCGCCGCGCAACTGCGGCAGCAAGCGGTCAAAGGCTTCCTTCAGGGCCATCAGCTTTTCCTGCTTGTGCTCTTCGACGTCCCATTTGTTGACTGCGACCACCACGGCGCGCCCCTCCCGCTCGGCAAGGTCGGCGATCCGTAGATCCTGCTGTTCAAAGGGAATCGCCGCATCCAGAAGCACCACCACCACCTCGGCGAACTTTACCGCGCGCAGGCCGTCGGAGACCGAGAGCTTTTCCAGCTTTTCCTGCACCTTGGCCTTTTTGCGCATCCCCGCCGTGTCGAAGATGCGCATCGGCGTGCCCTGCCAGTCGATGCGCACCGAGATGGCATCGCGGGTGATCCCGGCTTCGGGGCCGACCAGCAGGCGGTCTTCGCCAAGGATCTTGTTGATCAGCGTCGATTTGCCCGCGTTCGGGCGGCCCACCACGGCGATCTGCATCGGACGTGCATCGGTGATCTTCGGCAGCGGGCTGTCGGGATCATCGTCTTCGGACAGCGCGACGTCGGTCTCCGGGGATTCGGCGGCGGCGCGCTCGGCGAATTGATCCGCCAGCGGCTGCAGCACGCCATAGAGGTCGGGCATCCCTTCGCCGTGTTCGGCTGACAGGCGCAGCGGCTCGCCCAGGCCCAGCCCATAGGCTTCGAGCACGCCAGCCTCGGCGGCAGAGCCTTCGGCCTTGTTGGCGGCGAGGATAACGTGCTTCGCCCGCTTGCGCAGGATCTCGGCAAAGATCTCGTCAGTCGGGGTCACCCCGGCGCGCGCGTCAATCAGGAACAGGCAGATATCGGCCATGTCGACGCCGCGTTCGGTCAGGCGACGCATCCGCCCCGGAAGGCTGTCGTCGGTGGCGTCTTCAAGCCCGGCCGTGTCGATCACGGTGAAGCGAAGATCGCCGAGCCGCCCTTCGCCCTCGCGCAGATCGCGCGTCACGCCGGGCTGGTCGTCGACCAGCGCCAGACGTTTGCCGACAAGGCGGTTGAAAAGCGTGGACTTGCCGACATTCGGGCGGCCCACGATGGCGAGAGAGAAGGACATGACAGGCACCCCGGATCACGGCATTGGATCACAAGCCGCCCCGATAGCGCATTTGCGCCCCCCGCGAAAGGGGGCGCTTTCGCAGGCTCAGCGATAGGCCAGCAACTGGCCCGTGGTGCTGACCACATAAAGCGTGCCGCCTGCGACCACAGGAGCGGTTGTCGCGCCTCCCGGAATGGGAACGGCCGAGAGCAGCGCGCCATTGACCGGATCGAAGCTGCGCAGCAGCCCGTCGGACGAGGCGATGACCAGTCGTCCGCCCGCCATGATCGGGCCGTGATGCGCATAAGCCGAGTCGCGCTTGCGCTGCGGCTTGCGCACCGCGACATAGCCCGGAAGTTCTACCGCCCAGACCTGTTCGCCGCTGTTGGCATCCAGCCGCACGAGGCGGTTTTCATCCGAAACGAGGAACACCGAATCTGTCGTGGGCCAGACCGGCCCCAGTGCGCCCAGCTTTGCCGTCCAGATCCGCTCGCCGCTGTCGAGGTTGAAGCCGACCACCCGGCCCGAATGATTGCCGACAAAGACCTTGTCGCCAGAAATCACCGGCCCGCCGGTGATGTCGGTCACCGTGGCAAGGGCAGAGCCCTGCCGCGTGCCAACCACATCCGCCGACCAGCGCCGCAGCCCGCCCTGCCGAAACAGAGCCTGCACGCCGCCGCTGCCATAGGCAAAGATCACCAGATCGTCCGACACCGCCGGCGTCGGCGCACCGGCGACGTTGTTGATGTCGCCAAGCCCGGTCGAATCCCAGCGGATGCGCCCGGTATCGGCCTCGAGCGCCCAGCCCAGCTCGTCGCCCGAGGTCAGGTAGACCAGCCCGCCCGCCACACTCGGTGCGCCAGTGGCGGTGTTGCCAAGGCGCTGCGTCCAGATTTCGGCCCCGGAGGCTGCATCCAGCGCCGTCACCCAGCCAAAGCCCGAGGTCACGTAGAGCCGCCCGTTGTCATAGGCCAGCCCGCCGCCCTGCGCCTGATCAGCAGCGTCGCGAACCGGGATCATCGGTTTGCGCCAGGCGATCTGGCCGGAGGGTGTCACGGCGCTGACCACATGGCCTGCATCCATCACGAACACCCGCCCACCGCCGACCACCGGATCGACATTGAGCCGCGTGCGCTTGCCATCGCCGGTGCCGATGTTCACCGCAAAGGCCAGCGCGGGCGCGCGGCTCAGCGCCGCGTTGCCGGTGCGCGCAAAGGGCGACACCGGGGCCTGCGCCCAGTCGGCATTGTTTACCAGGGCGGGCACCGCCACAGGGCGGGCGCTGTTCACCGGAGTCGCCGCATCCGGGGCGGCGGTGCGCAGCACTTCGCGGGTGCCATAGCGCTCGCCCCGCAGGATCGGCTCGGGTTCTTCGCAGGCGGCCAGCAGCGTCAGGCCGACCAGCCCCGCCGAAATCATCGTGATGCGCAAAAGACCTGCCCCCTGCCGTTCCTGCCTGCCCTGCGCCGGTTTCCCCGGCATTGGGCGCTCTGTCTGACCCGTCATCGGGCGCTCCGCCCAGCGTTAGCTGTCATCGGGCGTTCCGCCCTGTATTATCCGTCATTGGGCGTTCCGCCCCGTTTTATTCGTCATTGGGCGTTCCGCCCAAAGCCACAATCAACTGAGACGCGCGCTGGCGCAAGCCCGCGGTGATCTCGGAATCCTCTAGGATGCGCCGCAGCCGTTCCAGCGCAGCATCGGCGCTGCCGGCCTCGATGTCCAGCAGGGCAAGCTGCTCTTCGGCGAGCAGCCGCAAGGGCTTGCCGGGCACCGCAAGTCCTTCGAGCCCGGCGCGCCGGTCCTCAAGGCTCAAGGGGCTGTCTTGCAGGGTCATCGTCTTCCATGTGGCGATATCGCGGTAGATCTCCGGCAATTCGCCATCGACGGTCACCGATTCCAGCGCCTGCGCGGCAGTGTCCGGCGCGCCATCCTGCGCCGCATCCGCCGCCAGCAGCATGGCAACCACGGCGCGGGTCTGCGGCGTTGGCGCGTCGATCGCCGACAGCTGCGCCACGCGGGCCTCGGGGGTCTCGGCGTCGAGCGCGCCGAGCACCTCGTCGCCCAGCGCCTGCGCCTGCACACGCTTCTGCGACTGGCTGTATTCGTGCCATGCCGCCCCGCCAACCAGCGCAAGCACTGCGACGATGCCGATCCAGCCGTAACGCTTCAACAGCGCATAAAGCTTGTCGCGGCGAACTTCTTCGGTCACCTCGTCGATGAAACTGTCCGGATTGCTCAAGGGCGGCCTCGCTCGGGTTGTTCGGCCTTTCCTTACAACCCGAGACCCGCCATGCCAAGGCCGCGCCCGCTTGATCGGTGTTACGGGCGCGGCTAACCTGAACCGGCTGGTTCAAATTCACGTCAAGACCTGTCGAGCGAATCCCCTTATCACGGAAACCGCGCCCAGTAAGACCGTCGAAAGCCCTTGCCCATGCGTCCTGTCTCGATCCTCACCGCGATTGTCGTCATCGCCGTTCTTTACGGGGTCGTGATGGAGCGCGACCGACTGCTGGGCTGGGCGCGTGACATCGCCCCGGCTGAGCAGCCCGAGTCCGCCGCCGCCCCTGCCCCCGCGCCCGAGGATGCCCCCGGCACCGTTGCGGTGATGGCGCTGCATTCGCAGGCGCAGGAAATCGACGATGCGGTGCTGCTGCGCGGCCAAACGCAGGCCTCGCGCGAGGTGCAGGTGGCGGCCGAGATCGCCGGGCGGGTGATTTCCGAGCCGATCCCCGGCGGCACAGAGGTGATGGCGGGCGATCTGCTGTGCCGGCTCGATCCGGGCACCACCGGCGTGTCGCTGATCGAAGCCGAGGCGGCGCTGGCCGAAGCGCGCGCGCAGCGCCCGCAGGTCGAAGCCCGCATCCCCGAAGCCGAGGCGGCGCTGCTGCAGGCGCAGGCGCGGCAAGAGGAATCGCAGATCAACCTGACCGCCGCCGAGAAGCTATCGCAAAGCGGCTATTCCTCCAGAACATCGCTGGCCGCGGCTCGTGCCAATCAGCGCGCCGCCGAGGCCGGGGTGCGCAGCGCCGAAGCCGGGATCAAGGCGGCGGCCTCGGGCATTGGCAGCCTTGAGGCGCAGATCGAAAGCGCCCGCGCCGGAGTGGCCCGCGCCAAGACCGATGTCGACAATCTCGACATCACCGCGCCCTTTGCCGGGGTGCTCGAGACCGACACCGCCGAGCTTGGTACCCTGATGTCGGTCGGCACCCGCTGCGCCACGGTGCTGCAACTGGATCCGATCAAGCTGGTCGGTTACGTACCTGAAACCGATGTGTCCCGCGTCATGCCGGGCGCGCGCGCCGGGGCGCGGCTGGCGGGGGGCGAGACCGTCAGCGGCACCGTCACCCATGTCGCGAGCCGCGCCGACGAGACCACCCGCACCTTTCTGGTCGAGATCACCCTGCCCAACCCCGGCCACGCCATCCGCGCCGGGCAAACCGTCGAGATCGGCATCGAGGCCGCGGGCGCGCTGGCCCATCTGGTGCCGCAATCGGCCCTGACGCTGGACGATGACGGGCGGCTGGGCGTGCGCTCTGTCGCGGGCGACGGCACCGCGATGTTCTTGCCGGTCACCGTGCTGCGCGACACCCGCGCCGGGATCTGGCTGGGCGGGCTGCCGCGCCGGGTCGACATCATCACCGTGGGTCAGGAATACGTCACCGACGGCGTGCCGGTCACGGCATCCTTCGAAAGTGTGCTGCCATGACCGGGCTTGTCGACTGGGCCGCGCAGCGGGCACGAATGGTCATGGCCTTCATCGTGCTGAGCATCGTGGCGGGGGCATGGGCCTATGCGACGCTGCCCAAGGAAGGCGAGCCGGATATCGAGATTCCGGCGCTGTTCATCTCTGTCCCTTTCCCCGGCATTTCCGCTGAAGACAGCGAAAAGCTGCTGGTCAAGCCGATGGAAACCGAACTGTCGGATCTCGACGGGCTCAAGACCCTGTCGGGCACCGCCGCCGAAGGCTACGCCGGGGTCGCGCTGGAATTCGAATTCGGCTGGGACAAGACGCAGATCATGGCCGATGTGCGCGATGCAATGACCACTGCCTCGGGAAATTTTCCCGACGGGGCCGAAAGCTACAGCATCAACGAGATCAACTTTTCAGAATTTCCCATCCTGATCATCTCGCTGACCGGCCCGGTGCCCGAGCGCACCATGGCGCAGGTGGCGCGCGATCTGCAGGACCGGGTCGAGGGGCTGGACTCGGTCCTCGAAGCCGGCATCGCCGGCAATCGCGACGAGATGGTCGAGGTGGTCATCGACCCGCTGCGGCTGGAATCCTACAACGTCACCGCGCCCGAGCTGATCAACGTGGTGCAGAACAACAACATGCTGGTGGCGGCGGGCGAGGTGACCAGCGACACCGGCAGCTTTTCGGTCAAGATCCCGTCGAGCTTTGACGAGCCGCGCGACATCTACGACCTGCCGGTCAAGGTCAACGGCGACCGGGTGGTGACGCTGGGCGATCTGGCCAGCATCGCGCTGACCTTCGAGGACCGCACCGGCACGGCGCGGTTCAACGGCAACAACACGGTCGCCTTGCAGGTGGTCAAGCGCAAGGGGTTCAACCTGATCGACACCTCGGCGGCGGTGCGCGCGGTGGTGGCGCAGGCGCAGGCCGACTGGCCGCCCGAGCTGCGCGCCGCCGTCACCGTCGCGGCCAGCAACGATCAAAGCCGCATCGTCGATTCGATGGTCAAGCAGCTGGAAGGGGCGGTGCTGACGGCGATTGCGCTGGTGATGATCGTGGTGCTGGCGGCGCTGGGAACGCGGGCGGCCCTGCTGGTGGGCTTTGCCATCCCGACGTCGTTCCTGCTGTGTTTCCTGCTGCTGATGGCGATGGGCATCACCGTGTCGAACATCGTGATGTTCGGGCTGATCCTTGCGGTGGGGATGCTGGTGGACGGGGCCATCGTGGTGGTCGAATACGCCGACAAGCGCATCGCGCAGGGCACCGGCCCGATGCACGCCTATGTCGAGGCCGCCAAGCGGATGTTCTGGCCGGTGGTGTCCTCTACCGCGACAACGCTCTGCGCCTTCCTGCCGATGCTGTTCTGGCCGGGCATCGCGGGGCAGTTCATGGGGATGCTGCCGGTCACGCTGATCTTTGTGCTGTCGGCGTCGCTGATCGTGGCGCTGATCTATCTGCCGGTGATGGGGGGCGTTTCGGGGCGGTTTTCGCGCGGGCTGCATGGCAAGGGGCAGGCGCTGCGCCGTGCCCTGCCGCAGTGGTGGATGCGCGCCGCGCTGGTGCCGGTGGCCTTGCTGGGCATGGTCCTTGGCGCGCTGATGGTGCTGAACCCGTCGTTCCTGTATACCGCGCCGGGCGATCTTGGCTGGCAGCGCTGGCTGCCCGGCATCGGGCTGTTTCTGGCGTTTTCCGTCATGGCCTCGATCACCATGGACGCAGCGCGCATCGAACACCGCCGCAAGCGCATCAAGGGCAGCTATCGCCGCACGCCGTTTGGCCGTGTCATCGCGCTGGTGGCGGGCAATCCGGTGATGCCGCTGGTGACCATCGGGGCGGTGGTCTTTTTCGTCATTTCGGTCTTCGGCTATTATGGCGAGAACAACAACGGCACGGAATTCTTTACCGAATCCGAACCCGAGCAGGCCATCGTCTATGTGCGGGCGCGCGGCAACCTGTCGCTGCGGGAAAAGGATGCGCTGGTGCGCCGGGCCGAGGATATCGTACTGACCCATCCCGGCGTCGCCACCGCCTTTGCCTTTGCCGGCGATGGCGGTCTGTCATCGAACACCGGCGGTGCGCAGCCGCCCAAGGACACCATCGGCCAGATCCAGATCGAGATCGTGCCATGGGAAGACCGCCGCGATCGCCCCGAACTGGACGGCGATCTTGTGCTGGCCGAGCTGACGCAGGCGCTGCAATCGATCCCCGGCATCCAGATCGAGATCCTCGATGTCGCGATGGGCCCCGCCTCGGCCAAACCGGTGCATCTGCGGATCAAATCCGACGACTGGCAGGCGCTTCTGGACGCAACCGCCACCGCCCGTGCCAAGTTTGACTCGTTGCCCGGCCTGCGCCTGATCGAAGACACCCGCCCCCTGCCCGGCATCGACTGGCAGATCGACGTCGATGTCGAAAAGGCCGGGCGCTACGGTGCCGATGTCGCCACCGTCGGCGCGATGGTGCAGCTGGTGACGCGCGGGCTGATGCTGGACACCATGCGCGTCGACAGCTCGGACGAGGAAATCGACATCCGCGTGCGCCTGCCCGAAGACGACCGCGTGCTGTCGACCCTCGATACGCTCAAGGTGCGCACCTCGGGCGGGCTGGTGCCGCTGTCGAATTTCATCACCCGCCAGCCGGTGAACAAGCTGGCCGAGATCAACCGGGTCGACCAGAAGCGCCATTTCGACATCAAGGCGGGGGTTGTCGAAGGGCTGGTGGCCTTCCATCACGAGGGCGAGATCACCGGCTATGGCCGCGAGGAGACCTCGGGCACCGTCACGCTCAGGGGCACCCGCTATGCGCTGGTGCAAGGCACCGCCCCGGACGGGGCGCAGGCCACCCCCGTCACCCCGGCCGAGCGGATCGCGGCGCTGACCGACTGGCTGAACGCCACCCCCCTGCCCGCTGGCATCAGCTGGGAATGGACCGGCGATCAGGAGGAAGAGGCCGAGAGTCAGGCCTTTCTCGGGCAGGCGTTCTCCGCCGCGCTGGCGCTGATGTTCATCATCCTGCTGGCGCAGTTCAACAGCTTTTACAACGCGGTGCTGGTGCTGCTGGCGGTGGTGTTGTCCACGGCGGGCGTGTTCCTTGGCATGATCGTGCTCGACCAGACCTTCAGCATCATCATGTCGGGCACCGGGGTGGTGGCGCTGGCGGGGATCGTGGTGAACAACAACATCGTGCTGATCGACACGTTTCAGGATTATTCCCGCTACATGCCCCGGATCGAGGCGATCATCCGCACCGCCGAAGACCGCATCCGCCCAGTTCTGCTGACCACCATCACCACCATCGCCGGGCTGTTTCCGATGATGATGGGGCTGAGCCTCGATTTCTTCGGCGGCGGCTATACCGTCGACAGCCCGACATCGCTGTGGTGGAAACCGCTGGCGTCGGCGGTGGTGTTCGGCCTTGCGGTGGCGACGGTGCTGACGCTGGTCTTCACCCCCGCGATGCTGGCGCTGCGGATCTGGGCGACGACCTATCTGCACTGGATCGCGCGGGCGCTGGCGGCGCTGTCGCTGGGCGCGGGCAGCCGGGCGGCGCGCGACTGGGCGCTGATGCGCGCGGCGCGGCGGATCAAGGCACCGACAATCCTGTGGGAAGACATGCCCGACGCGGCCCCGCACGCGGATGCTCCAACGCTGAAGGTCGCGGAATAGCGCCGGGAAAAGTGGCAGCGCCGCCAATCGGCGGCCAGAACCTGCTTAATTTCTGGTCATTTCGCCGAGGCGTGGCAATATGGCCGCGCAAGCCTACCTGTGCCCTGCCCAATCACGATAGACGGCCCCAAGAATGATCTCGTTTCGCGAACCTGCCTATTTCGTCGCTCTTCTGATCATGCTGGGCTGGCTTTTGCACATCGGCAAACCGGTGCTGCTGCCGATCATGATTGCGCTGATCGCGCTGTATATCCTGTCGAACCTGACCACCCGTCTGGGCGAGTTGCCGGGATTTGGCCTGTTGCCCGCCTTGTTGCGCCGGGTGCTGGTGCTGCTGTCCTTTACCGCGCTGGTGGTGCTGGTCAGCTTCTACGTCGTCGAGACCTTTGCGCAGGTCGCCGTGGTGCTGCCGAGCTACGAGAGCAATCTCGACCGTGTGGTCACCCGCATCGCCATGATGATCCGCATCGAAGACGAGCCGACATGGGCCAACATCCGCGCGCTGACCTTTGATCAGTTCGAGGTTGGTGCCATCATCGGCCCGGTGCTTGCCTCGCTGCGCGGCTTTAGCAGCACGGTGTTTCTGGTGATCCTCTACGCCTTCTTCTTCATGGCCGAACGGGCAGGCATGCCCGACAAGCTGCGCCTCGCGCTTGGCGACAGCCGCAAAGAGGCCAAGACGGTCGATCTGTTCGACCGCATCAACACCCGCGTCGGCGACTATCTTGCGGTCAAGACGGTGGTGAACATCATCCTCGGCGTTCTGTCCTACGGGGTGATGCTGCCGCTGGGCATCGACTTTGCGCTGTTCTGGGCGATCCTGATCGCGCTGCTGAATTACATCCCCTACATCGGCTCGATGATCGGGGTGCTGTTTCCGGTGCTGCTGAGCCTTGCGCAGACCGGTTCGATCGGCATGGCGGGCACGGTGATGGTGGCGCTGACTGCGGCGCAGATGTTTGTCGCCGGATTTCTTGAACCGCGCATGATGAGCCGGGCCTTCAACCTGTCGCCGTTTGTGGTGCTGCTGGCGCTGGCCTTCTGGTCGTCGCTCTGGGGGCTGGCAGGGGCGGTGCTGGCGGTGCCGCTGACCGCCTCGCTGATCATCGTCATGGCCGAAATCGAAACCACGCGCCCGGTGGCGATCCTGCTGTCGGCCTCGGGCAAGGTCTGATCACCGCGCCGCACGGTTTCGTCAGACCCATGTGATGTCACGGATAAACACGGTTGCGTTGACGCTCTTATGTTTGGGCATCGCGGCAAATATTGTTTGCGCGCTTACATTCATTTTTGCTGGAAAGTTCGACGTCAATGATACCCAACCTGCCCCTGAGAAACCTGCTCGTCGCCGGGCTCGCCGGTGAGATCGCCTTTGAAGCCTATGCATGGCTGATCTCGCCCCTGCTGTTTGGCGTGGCCCTTGCGCCCGCCAACCTGATCGTCGCGCTGACCAAGCTGGGCTTCGGGCTTGAGATCCCCTACGCCGCCGGCTTCGCGGTACATTTCACCATCGGCGCGCTCGGGTTCTCGGCCTTCGTCTGGCTGACGCATCTTGTGACCCGCACCCGGCTGGTGCTGTCTGGCGCGATTGCGGGCTTTGTACTGTGGTTCGTGGCGCAGGGCATTCTGGCACCCGTGGTCGGGCGCAGCTTCATGATGGGGTTCGGCCCCTACACGCAATCCTCGTTCATCGGACATGTCGGCATGTCGATGCTGATCGGTTTCGTGCTGCTGAAGCTGACCGCCGCCAAACCCTTGGTGGGCAACCGCGCCTCTGTGCTGGAGTGACGGCACGAAGCCAGAACGCAAAACGCCCCCGCAATGTCCTGCGGGGGCGTCTTTGTTCAGGCTGATCAGTTCGGGATCAGGTCTGGAATGATCGTCACGATCCCCGGTGCGAACCACAGCAGCGCCAGCCCTGCCACCTGTATCAGCACGAACGGAATGACGCCCCGATAGATATGCCCGGTGGTCACCGCCGCTGGCGCCACCCCGCGCAGGTAGAACAGCGCAAAGCCGAAGGGCGGGGTCAGGAACGAGGTTTGCAGGTTCACCGCGATCATGATCGTCACCCATTTGGGATCGAACGAGCCGCCATAGATCACCGGGCCGACGATTGGCACCACGATGTAGATGATCTCAAGGAAATCCAGCACAAAGCCCAGCACGAAGAGCACCAGCATCACCACGAGGAACACCTTGTGCTCGTTGTCGAAGCTTTGCAGGAATTGCTGGATATAGTGTTCCCCCCCGAAGGAGATCACCACGAGGTTCAGCAGCTGCGACGCCACGAGGATGGTGAACACCATCGATGTCACCTTGGCGGTCTCGCGCACCGCCGGTGTCAGCACCCCGGCCTTGAACAGCACCCAGCAGGCAAAGAGCAGCCCGAACAGCGCATAGAGATAGGCGATCTGCGCCACCACGAAGGCCGCCCAGTTCTCGAATCCCGCGCCCTCGGTGGTCACCCGCAGGTCGAAGTTGACCCCGACGAGGATCATAACCACCACCGCCAGCGTCGACCACAGGATGATCTTGGGCGATTGTTCCTGCTCGCCCAGCTTGCGATAGGCGGCAAGCATGATGGCCCCGGCCGCGCCCAGCGCCGCGGCGGGCGTCGGGTTGGTGATCCCGCCAAGGATCGAACCCAGCACCGCCACGATCAGCACCAGCGGCGGGAACACCACGCGGATCAGATCGTTGGTCGCCATGCGCTTGGCTGCGAAGGCGCAGCCGTAAAGCATGATCGCCCATGGCACCGCCATCAGCACCACCGTCATCCCCGCCGAGGTCGTCGGCCCGATGAACAGGATGTCGACGATCAGCCCCAGAACGATGCCAAGCGCGCCGATATACAGCGGCACCGGGTCCGACATCGGAGAGGTCGCCCGCCCCCATGCCAGCACGATGCCGAAGAACACGGCGATGATCGCGATGCCGGTGCCGATGGGCGCGGCATTGTCGATCTTGGCCTGAAGCGCCACGGCCATTTCCTCGGCGTCCAGCTTGTGACCGGCATCGACACCGCCCGCGGCGTCGATCTCGGCCTGCTGGGCCACGGCAGCGTCCCATGCCGACTGGCCGTGCAGGTCGATCATCGCGGCCTTGCACTGCTCGCCGACGTTGGTGCGCAGCGATGCGTTCTGGCCGCTGTCCGAAAAGCTCGACACCACGGTCGACTGGCTGCCGACCATGTTGACCTGCCCAAAACCGATCATCGCGACGATCAGCAGCAGCGGCACGCCAAGATACCAGGTAAAGGCCTCGCCGCGGGTGACAGGCTCGCCGACCGCGCCTTCGGACATCACCGGCGGCGCCTTGTGCGGGTTGAGCATCGCGTAGCCAAAGGCATAGGCCGCATACAGCACCGCCAGCAGGATCCCCGGCAGCAGCGCCGCCTGAAACAGCGTGCCGACCGACACAACGGCAGGCTTGCCAAGATAGGTCAGCGCGTCGGTGCAGCCCAGCGACTGCGCGCGGGCCTCTTGCGCGGTGGAATACAGATCCCCCGCCAGCGTGCCCAGCAGAACGATGACGATGGACGGCGGGATGATCTGCCCAAGCGTCCCCGAGGCCGCGATGACCCCGGTCGCCAGTTCCGGCGAATAATTGTTGCGCAACATGGTCGGCAGGGCGAGCAGCCCCATGGTGACCACGGTCGCCCCGACGATCCCGGTCGAGGCGGCAAGGAACGCCCCCACCACCACGATCGACACGGCCAGACCGCCCGGCAGCGGGCCAAACACCCGCGCCATGGTCTTGAGCAGGTCATCGGCAATCTTCGAGCGTTCAAGCACGATGCCCATCATCACGAACATCAGCACCGCCAGCAGCGTTTCGATGCTGGCCCCGGCTATGACACGTTCGTTCACCCGGTTGACGATGAAGGCAAGGTTGCGGTCCATCGCCGTTTCCCAGCCCTGCGGGAACAGATGTTCGGCAAAGCGTGGCAGATCCGGGTAGCGGAACTTGGAAATCGTGTCTTCCTTGACCCCGCTGGCCACCAGATCGCGATACGCCTGCGAGCCGCTGTCGATGGCCTGATGCACCAGCAGCCCCGCGCTATCGAGCGCGGCGATGATGGCAAAGGAAATCACCCCGGCGCCGCCGATGGCGAACGCCACCGGAAACCCCGAGAGAATGGCGGCAAAAAGCGTGAGAAAGACGATGATCAGGCCAATCTCGACGCCATCGAGTCCGAAAAGCATATGCGTGGTCCCTCTCAGAATTCCGCGTGATCGTAGGCTTCTTCGCCCGTTTCGATCTGGTCGTGGTCGTGATAGCGGCCTTCGGATTCAGGCCCTTCGCGCAGCTCCATCAGCGAGCGCCAGAAGAAGGTGATGCCTTGCAGGAAAATGAAGGCGCACATCAGCACGATCAGGATCTTGAACAGGAAGTAGGCGGAAAAGCCGTTGGGGCTGAAGGCGATGGTCTCGACGTTCCAGCGCAGCGCCCGGGATTTGTTGAGCAGCCGCTCGAGGCTTTCCGACGCCGACGGGTTCGGCACGATCAGGTGGCGCCACAGGAAGAACCACGAATACAGCCACATCAGCACCGCCATCGGCACCATGAAGATCAGGCTGCCGACCATGTCGATAATCTTTTTGGTGCGGTAGCTGACCGGCGAATACAGCAGATCGACGCGCACATGCCCGCCCTGCACAAACGTATAGGCAAGGCACAGCGCCACGACGATGGCGTTGTACAGCTTCAGCTCTTCGGACCACCAGCTGACATCGAAACTGATCGGCAGGCCAAAACCGAACGACAGGTCAGGCCGGGCAAAGATGCGCTGCACAAAGATGATGACCACCTGTTGCAGCACCATCAGCAGGCCCGCCCATGCGGCGATGCGCCCGACGGAGTTGTGAAGCGCCTCGAGGCCGCGCACCATCCCCCACATGACACTTCCGCGCCATAGCCCAATGGCCGTGAGCACAAGAAAGGTCGTGAAGACGATGAAGAACAGTTCGGTAGACGCGCCGTAGTAGACAAAGCGCATGATGGCCTGCTTGTCCGACCAGTCCAGCCAGCTGGCGGGATGGGTCAGCGCATAGCCGAGATTCCAGAATGACATGGCAATATTGCCAAAGAACCAGGCCAGGCCATCCAGTATCGCACTGAGCGCCCCGCCCGAGGCAGCCTCTTCCATGACCCTACCCCCGTATGCTGTGTTGTTCCCCGGCCGGCGTTCGCGGCGCGCGGCCATCGTTCAAAAGCGTTGCGCCCCCGCGCCGGGCGGGGGCGCTGACCCGGGCCTTGCCCTGATCAGATACCCATCACGCGGTTACGCTGCGTGGTGAAGGTACCTTCGGACCGTGCGATCCACTGCGCCGACGATTTCAGCGAGTCCATGTAGCTGGCGTGACAGCGGGCATAAAGCTCGTCGCCCATCGGCTCTTCGGCCACTTCTGTCGCCGCCGCGCCAAAGGCATCCCAGACGCTGTCGGGGAACTCCATCAGCTTGACGCCGCCGGCCTGAAGCCGCTGCAGCGCTGCCGAGTTGTTGGCCATGAACAGCGACATCGACCAGATATTCGCCGCGCGAGTCACCTGATTGATGATTTCCTGCTGGCCTGCGGTCAGGCTCTCGTAGGTATCAAGGTTCATCGTCAGGTTCAGGTTCGGCCCCGGCTCGTGGAAACCACCGGTGTAGTAGATCTTGGTGATCTCCTGGAAACCGGCCTTTTCATCGGCCCACGGGCCGATCCACTCGGTGCCGTCGATCGCGCCCGACGACAGCGCCTGATAGACTTCTGCGCCCGGCAGGTTCTGCACCGATGCGCCGAGCTTGCCGAGCACCTGACCGCCCTGCCCCGGCATCCGGAACTTGAGGCCCTGGAAATCCTCGGGGCTGTTGATCTCTTTGGAGAACCAGCCGCCCGACTGCGGGCCGGTGTTGCCCGCCGGGAACGCCTTGAGGCCGAAGATGCTGTAAAGCTCTTCGGACAGCTCTGCGCCGCCCTCGTGATAGATCCAGTTGGCATATTCCATGAAGGTCATGCCGAAGGGGATCTGGCTGAAGAAGCTGATCGCCGGGTGCTGGCCAAGGAAATAGTAATCCACGCCATGGTACATGTCGGCCTGACCGGCAGACACCGCGTCGAACACCTCGAACGCGCCGACAAGCTCACCGGCAGCCTTGAGATCGACGGTCAGCTGGCCATCGGTGGCGGCGGTGATCTGGTCAGCGCAATATTGCGCGCTGTCGTGAACCCCGGCGAGGCCACGGCCCCATGTGGTCACAAGGGTCAAGGTCCGCTTGCCCTGCGCATAGGCCGGGGCCGCAAGCGTAGACGCAGCAGCAGCAGCGCCACCAGCAGTGGTGGCCCTCAGAAATGAACGGCGATCCATGTATGTCCTCCCGAATTGACGTGCGGGTCCGGCTCCTCCCGAGGCCCGCGCGGATCGTTGTCGTGCCGGCCACATTACGGAGGCCCGCCCCGCTAGAAAATACCCACTGCTACGGAGTTGCGCAGAAAAACTGCACGAAAGCCGGTGTTTTCCGCAGTTTCAGAACCCGGCGAGGCTAGGGCTTTGCGCGCAAACGTGATTTGCTTTCCCCGCACACCATGCATCGATGGGGCCGAATGATCGCGATTCTCGACCGGCTGCGGCCTAGCTACGGCCAGAAACTGTTCCTGCTTGCCACGGTGCCGCTGATTCTGTCGGCGGCCGCCATCGCGGCGATCGTTTCGTGGCAATCGAGCGCCACCGCCGACCGCGAGATCCGGGCGCTGGAAATCCAGCTGATCGAGGCCAAGAAGCAAGAGCTGCGCAATTACGTCACACAGGCGCGCAACGGGTTCTATTTCATCTACGGCGGCGCCGCGCCCGATGACGCCGAGGCCAAGGCCAAGGTCGCGCAGATCCTTGCGGCGATGATCTATGGCGAGGACGGCTCATTCTTTGTCTACGATTACGACGGCACCAACCTTGTCTCGCCCCGCCGCACCGGGATGATCGGCCGCAACTGGTCGGGCCTGACCGACCCCGAAGGCACGCCGATCACCGACCGGCTGATCGAGATCGCCCGCGAGGGCTCGGGCTATCACGAATATCTCTGGCCCAAGCCTTCAACCGGCAAAGAGGCACGGATGATCACCTTTGTCCTTGGCTTTCAGGACTGGCAATGGGCGGTCGGCACCGGGGTCTGGATCGACGACATCACCCATGAGGTGGCGGCAGCGCGCGCCGGGGTCGAGGCACGGGTACGCCGCACCTTCCTGTATATCGGAGGCATCACGCTGACGGCGCTGCTGATGGTGTTCGCGTCGGGTCTGGTGATGAACCTTCGCGAACGGCGGCTGGCGGATGCCAAGCTGAAGGAACTGACCCAGCGGGTGTTCGACGCGCAGGAAGAAGAGCGCGGGCGGGTGGCGCGCGAATTGCACGACGGCATCAGCCAGATCCTCGTCGGGGTGAAATACGCGCTCGACATCGCGCGCCGCCGCGTTGCCACCGGCGATGCGCGCGCCGGCGAGGCGCTCGCGCGCGGGCAGGAGAACCTGTCGGGGGCCATTCAGGAGGTGCGCCGGATCAGCCGCGATTTGAGGCCGGGAATGCTTGATGATCTGGGGCTTGGCCCGGCGATCAAGGCGCTGACCGAAGATTTCCACGCCCGCACCGGCATCGACACCTGTTTCGAAACCGTGGTGTTCCGCAACCGCATCGATCAGGAGGGGCGCATCGCGCTGTACCGCATCGCGCAAGAAGCGCTGACCAACGTCGAGCGCCATTCCGGCGCCACCAAGGTCGACATCGATCTGCGCGGCCATCGCCGCGGCTGCACCCTGCGGATCGCCGACAACGGCTGCGGCATAGAGCGCGACAGTCAGGATCGCCGTGGCATCGGCCTGCGGAACATGCAAGAACGCATGGACCAGCTGGGCGGGGTGCTGCGGGTGCTGTCCTCGAAGTCGGGCACGGCGATCGAAGCAGAAATCCCGCTGTCGCATCTGTTGCCACCCGAAAACGCCCCGCCTTCGGCAAGGGCCAGCGCATGAGGCGTTCGAAATGACCACAACCCGCGTCGTCATCGTCGACGATCACCCTCTTGTCGCCGAGGGCATCGAAGCGATCCTTGAAAGCTATGACGACGTCACCGTCGCCGCGACCTTGTCGAACGGGCAAGAGATGATCGACCAGCTCGACGCGCTGTCGCCCGACGTGATCCTGATGGATCTCAACATGCCGGGGCTGAGCGGGCTGTCGGCGACCGAAATGATCCTTGAACGCCGCCCCGAGACGCGCATCCTCGTGCTGTCGATGCATGACACGCCGGAATATATCTCGACCGCGCTCGGCCATGGCGCGGTGGGCTATGTGCTCAAGGATGTGCCGTCGGACGAGGTCAAGCAGGCCATCGACGCGGTGATGCGGGGCGAGCGCTACCTGTGTACCGGCGCGGAGGGGGCGCTGCGCCCGGTGATGTCGGGCGGGCGCGAACAGCTGACCAACCGCGAACAGATGGTTCTGCTGCAACTGGCGCAGGGAAAATCGAACAAGGATGTGGCGGCCGAGCTGGATATATCGGTGCGCACGGTCGAAACCCACCGCAAGAACATCAAGCGCAAGCTCGGCATCAGCTCGACCGCGGGGCTGACCCGCTACGCGCTCGAACATGGCGTGTTGCAGGGCACCGGCGTCAACGGCTGACACCCCTGCCCGGTCAGATCACCGGATCGGCAGGTTGCGCAAAGCCAAGGCCGATGTTGCTGGCCGGGATCACCATCGAATGCACATCGTCGTCATCGGCGGCAATCTCATTGGCATGCTGCCCGGCGCTGATGCACAGACCCAGCGCCATGAACGCGACCAGAAGCCCGGCCTTGAGCATGTTGAAATCCCCAAGCCTGTGCGAATGGGCGGTCTGGAAAGCCATGGTCTAGATTCCTCGTCATGCTGTGATCGGTCAAATGAACCGTTTGGTTCAATCCTGCCCCAAAGCCGTGTTTCAGGCAATTCACGTCTGCGCGTGGAGGCGGTTGGCCTGCGCCCGGCATAGGGTAACACTGCTGACCATTTCAGGATCTGGCAAATTTCTTTGCGAATATTACTCCATCACGGGATCATCTTGAAACTTTCGAAAACAAAATTCCCCAAGGTGATGGATTCGATGGTTGACGCCCGCCCGTGCCCCGCCTAAGGTCCGCCCCGCGCAACCCCGCAAGGAGTCCATCAAGGTGGCACGTCTGGTACTGATCGTAGGAACAAGGCGCATGGGCCGGTAACTCGGAACCATAATGGTTTCCCATGCGCCCCCGAAAATCCTCGGGGGCTTTTTTATTGCGCAAGACCATATGCAACGACGTCGTAAACGGAGACACGCGATGACACGTCAGATGACCGGAGCGAAAATGTTGGTTCAAGCCCTGAAGGATCAGGGTGTGGACACCGTATTCGGCTATCCCGGCGGCGCGGTACTACCGATTTACGACGAGATCTTTCAGCAAAATGACATCCAGCATGTGCTGGTGCGTCACGAGCAGGCCGCGGTGCATGCCGCCGAAGGCTACGCGCGCTCGACCGGCAAGGTCGGCGTTGCGCTGGTGACCTCGGGGCCGGGCGCGACCAACGCCGTCACCGGGCTGACCGATGCGCTGATGGATTCGATCCCGATCATCGTGCTGTCCGGTCAGGTGCCGACCTTCATGATCGGCTCCGATGCCTTTCAGGAGGCGGATACCGTCGGCATCACCCGCCCCTGCACCAAGCACAACTGGCTGGTCAAGGACACGGCGAAGCTGTCCTCGGTAATCCATCAGGCGTTCCATGTCGCCTCGTCGGGGCGTCCCGGCCCGGTGCTGGTCGACATCCCCAAGGACGTGCAGTTCGCATCGGCGGAATACACCCCCAAGCCCAAGGCGCCGGTCGGTCATTACCAGCCGCAGGTCAAGGGCGACATGGAGACGATCACCGCGCTGGTCGAGGCCATCGAGACCGCCGAAAAGCCGATCTTCTACACCGGCGGCGGCGTCATCAACTCTGGCCCCGCCGCCAGCCAGCTGCTGCGCGAGCTGGTCGAGGCAACGGGCATTCCCATCACCTCGACGCTGATGGGCCTTGGCGCCTACCCGGCATCCGGCAAGAACTGGCTGGGGATGCTTGGCATGCACGGCCTGTACGAGGCCAACATGGCGATGCATGGCTGCGATCTGCTGATCAACATCGGCGCGCGCTTCGATGACCGGATCACCGGGCGGCTGGATGCGTTCTCGCCGAACTCGAAAAAGGCGCATATCGACATCGACCCCAGCTCGATCAACAAGGTCATCAAGACCGACCTGCCGATCGTCGGCGATGTCGGCCATGTGCTCGAGGATCTTCTCAAGGTCTGGAAGGCGCGCGGGCGCAAGGTCAACCGCGAAGGCCTTGCAAAATGGTGGCGCCGGATCGAGGAATGGCAGGCGGTGAAATGCCTGACCTACAAGACCTCGGAAACGGTGATCAAACCGCAATACGCGCTGCAGCGGCTCGAGGCGCTGACCAAGGGCATGGATCGCTACATCACCACCGAGGTCGGCCAGCACCAGATGTGGGCGGCGCAGTTCCTCGGCTTCGAAGACCCGCACCGCTGGATGACCTCGGGCGGGCTGGGCACCATGGGCTACGGCTTCCCGTCGTCGATCGGCGTGCAGATGGCGCATCCCGAAAGCCTTGTGATCAACGTCGCGGGCGAGGCGTCGTGGCTGATGAACATGCAGGAAATGGGCACGGCGGTGCAGTACCGCCTGCCGGTCAAGCAGTTCATCCTGAACAACGAACGCCTCGGCATGGTGCGCCAGTGGCAGCAGCTGCTGCACGGCGAGCGCTACAGCTCGAGCTGGTCCGAAGCGCTGCCCGATTTCGTCAAGCTCGCCGAGGCGTTCGGCGCCAAGGGCATCATCTGCAAGGACCCTGCCGATCTGGACGACGCGATCATGGAGATGCTGAACCATGAGGGCCCGGTGATCTTTGACTGCCTTGTCGAGAAGCACGAAAACTGCTTCCCGATGATCCCGTCGGGAGAGCCCCACAACAAGATGCTGCTCGGCGACGCCAAAGCAACCAACGCCATCGCGGGCAAGGGGGCGGTGCTGGTCTGATCCGGCACCAGGGCCAGGGGGTTTCCAACGAAGCCCTCTGGCCGCCCTCCCCCAACAGAAGAGTGATCGAACACTCTTCGACTTCCCGATCGAAAAGGATTTCCAGATGCCCCCGCTCCACATCAAGAAGGGCTCCAACAAGCACTCCGCCTATAACCTGCGCCCGACCTTCTCGGACGTGCAGGAGGCGCATACCATCACCGTGCTTGTCGAAAACGAGCCCGGCGTTCTGGCCCGCGTCATCGGCCTGTTCTCGGGCCGCGGCTATAATATCGACAGCCTCACCGTCGCCGAGGTCGATCACGAAGGCCACCTGTCGCGCATCACCATCGTCACCACCGGCACGCCGCAGGTGATCGAGCAGATCAAGGCGCAGCTTGGCCGCATCGTGTCGGTGCGCGAAGTGCACGACCTGACCGCCGAGGGCAGCTCGGTCGAGCGGGAACTGGCGCTGATGAAGGTGACCGGCAGCGGCGAAAAGCGCGTCGAGGCGCTGCGCCTTGCGGATATCTTCCGCGCCAACGTGGTGGATTCGACACTGGAAAGCTTCATCTTCCAGCTCACCGGCGCGCCTGACAAGATCGACGCCTTCGCCGACCTGATGCGCCCGCTCGGTCTGGTGCAGGTCGCCCGGACCGGCGTCGCCGCCCTGGCCCGGGGTCACACTGGCAACTGAGCCTTCTGGCTCAGCCCGCCTGGGAGGCTCTCAGCGTCCCGGGCAGTATCTTCTGCGACGGAAAGGCAACGACATTGCCATCCGTCAGGCCCGGCCCGCGCCGCGGCGCCGGGCGCTGCGGCGTCACCTGCCGCAGCTTTTCCGCGATCTCCGGACAGTGCTGCTGTTCCAGCAGCCGCGGATTGCGCGCAAATCGCAAGTTGCGATCCTGTCTCAGATCGAATTGTATCAGGTCACCTGCATCCAGAGACACGCCGCCATGCAGGCTTGCCTCGGTGTCGGGATAAAGCGCAAGATCGCCTTGATCTTCACACCAGATGACCGCCTTCTGGTCTTGATGATCGGCCCAGAGCACCACCCCGTACATCGTCTGCGTCATATCGATCCCCATGTCGCTCCCCTGCCTTACAGAATGCGCAATTCCGGACACAGACGCAGCGGAAGAAACGTGTCTCATACTTGCTTTTTGTGTCCAAGCACGTATCAATTGTCTCTAATCCGCGTCAGGACTGACGCCAGGTAGCGTCACGCTGCAACCCAGCCACGAACGGCCTTGCGCCAGATGCCGTCAGGCCTGAAATTGGGCCTGCAAAAAGAGGGAAACGCATGGGCATATCATCGCGCATTTATCAAACTCAGCCCAGTCCGGCGGAATTGCGCGGCGTTTTTGGTGCCAACTTGCGTCAACTCGGAGAAAAAGCGCCCTCTATTTCGGCGCTCTGCCGCGATCTTGGAATCAACCGGACACAATTCAACCGCTATCTTGCCGGGGAAAGCTTTCCGCGTCCTGACGTACTGCACCGGATTTGTGAGTTTTTCGGCGTCGATGCCCGCATCCTGCTTGAGCCCGTCGATGACATCACGGCGACGCAGACCGGCGTGTTCAACCACCCGTTCATTTCGGAATTTGTCGGCGCGCAGATGACCGGGCTGACTGAAGAGCATTTCCCCTCGGGTTTCTACCGCTTCAGCCGGGCAGCCTTCAGCGACACCGACCGGTTCGTCGTCGGGCTTGTGCATGTTTCCAGAAATCAGGGCTACACGTTCCTGCGCGGCTTCGAGCCGAAAGAGGCGATGAGCATGCACAATATGCCGACCGACCCGCGCACCCGCGAATTTCGCGGCCTCGTGATGCCGCAGGCTGAAGGCGTCGCGGTCATGGTCAGCCGCCGCGATGCCGTGACAAGCACGTTCAATTACCTTGCGCGCACCTCGGCGCTCGCCAAGATCTTCTGGCTTGGCTATACCGTGCGCACCATGCCCGAAGACCCTGTCGGGCGTCGCGCGGCCCGGCTGGTCTACGAACATCTCGGCACAAATACCTCGCAAATTCTCAAGGCCGCCCGCAGCGCCGGCTACGCGAGCGAAGCCGATCTTGAACCGTTTCATCGCAAGCAGCTGCGCATCGGCCTGCCGTTTTATTGACGGCGCGCCTTCCGGTCAGGTTCCCAGCCGCGACAGGCGATCCGTGCCGCTCAGCAGCGCATAAAGGTGCCATGTCGCGTGGCCTAGCACCGGCAGCACCACGAAAAGCCCGAGAAATCCCGGCAGCATCGCCAGAAACGTCGCCGCTGCGATGAACGCAGCCCAGCTGAACATCACCATCGGGTGCGTCGCGACATATTGGAACGACGCGATCATCGCCGTGACGAAATCGATCTCGCGGTCTAGCAGCATCGGCAGCGCCAGCACCGTGATCATGTAAAGCAGGGCCGAGAACGCAGCCCCGACCGCCGTTCCCATGGCCAGCATCGTGATGCCGTTTGGCGTCAGAAAGACCGCAAGGCTGGACGAGACATTGGTCATCACCGACAGCCCCATGAACAGGGCAAAGATCATGTGACCCAGAAAGAACCAGAACAGGAACACGATCACGATCACCGCGCAGATCGACGGCAGCTGCCGTTTCGTCTGGGTCAGGATCACGCCGACGATCCTCATCCAGTCAAGCGGCCGCCCCTGCCCGAGCCTGCGGCTGATATCGTAAAAACCGACCGCCGCGAACGGCCCCAGCAACGGAAAGCCGATGGCCGCCAGCACCAGCCAGTAGGTCTGCCCGGTGATCCACGTGATCCAGCTCATGAACAGCCCCGCCACCACGTAGAAACCGGCAAAGACCAGCGCGAAGCCGGGCGCGCGCTTCCAGTCCGCCACGCCACGACGCAGCGCTTCGATCAGGGTGGAAAATGCCACCGGCGCAAGCGGGGGCACCCCCGGCTTTGCCTCAACGGCCATCCCATCCTCCTTGGTGTGACCCGTGTTGTTGTGAACAAGCTTGCATGACACATTCGAGATGACGCAAGCAAAACCTGCGCGGCGGCTGAACTGTACCGCCGTGCCGGGTGGCATCATCGCCTAGCCCATCGCGGCGGACGCCTCTCGAAGTAGCCATCGCGGCAGCGAATCAGCTTGCCAGCCTCCGTGCCCAGAGCCGTCTGCATAGGCATGCAATGGGGCCGGGCCTCCGGTGGTGCCTTGCAGAGCACGCAAGACCCTCGCCCGACTTGCGGGCCGGGCCGCGCGGGCCTATTTCTGAGCCCGCGAGGAAAGGGATAGCCGTGGCCAAGAACAAGACAAGAGGCGGCGCCGCCGACTGGCTGGCAGACCGGACCCTGCGCGCGCTGATCGCCCTGGCGCTGGCCCTGCCCCACCGGGCGCGGCTGCGGCTCATGGGGGCGGTGGTGCGCCGGGTGATCGGGCCGCTGGCGGGCTACAGGCGCCGCGCCATGGACAACCTCGCCTATGTGCACCCCGAATGGTCGGAGAAAAAGCGGCGCCGCACCGCGGACGCCGTTCTCGACAACGCGGGCCGCACGATGATCGAGAATTACGACGTGGCGGGCCTGCTTGCCCGCATGTCAGGCGCCGAAATCTCGGGCGACGGGCTGCCCGAGATCGAAGCCGCCAGAGCTGAGGGCCGCCCCATCCTGTTCGTCACCGGCCATTACGGCAATTTCGAAGCGCCGCGCGCGGCGCTGGTGGCGCGGGGCTGGAAGATCGGCGGGCTGTATCGCCCGATGGCCAACCCGTTCTTCAACGCCCATTACGCCGCCAACATGCACGCGCTCTGCGATCCGGTATTTGAACAGGGTCGGCGCGGCACCATGGGCCTGCTGCGGCACATCAAGGGCGGCGGCATGGGCGTGCTGCTGTTCGATGTCTTTTCCAGCGACGGCGTTGCGATCGACTTTCTCGGTCAGCCTGCCCCTACGTTGACCTCTGCGGCGGATATCGCGCTGCGCACCGGAGCGCTGTTCGTGCCGTTCTTCGGCATCCGCAAACCCGACGGCATCGGCTTTGACGCGGTGTTCGAAGCCCCCATTCCTCACGGCGACCCCACCGAGATGATGCGCGAGGCGACACGGCGACTTGAGGCGCGCATCCAGGCCGACCCCGGCCAATGGTTCTGGATTCATCGCCGCTGGAAACCGCGGCGGCAGGAAAAGCATCAGCGCAGGCGCGACGCCGCCAATATCGGGCCGTAAGGGTTTTCCTGAAGCATCACGACGATCGGATCGTCGCCCGTCACTTCGGTCTGAAGCTCCAGCGGCGCATCGCCGTTCCACATCCCCAGCACCTGCCAGCCATGGGCGATGTGGGTATAGGTGACCGTCCGGCCCTCGTTTTCGCCTGCGGTGATGTCGACTGTCACCTTCGGTGTATAGCGCACGAGATGCACCAGCGTGTCGGGCATCGGTCCAAGCGGGCTGGCGTGGATCTTCAGCACGTCGCCGTCGCGGGTGACGGTCAGCTTGGCCCGTGGTGCGATGGTCGATGCCTTCTGCACCGCTTCCATCACCTTCATCGGGCGTGAGCCGACCACGTCGAAACTGCCCCCGACGATCATCTGCGGGGTGTAGATCGACCGCCGCCCGGCGCTGCGGGCATAGCCTTTCTGGCGGGCGGTAAAGGCCGGATCGCCAAAGCTGTCACGCCAGCCGATGTAATCCCAGTAATCCACATGCAGCGCCAGCGCGATGACATCGTCGCGCTGCCCAAGCTCGGAGAGCACCGCATCGGCAGCGGGGCACGAGATACATCCCTGCGAGGTGAAAAGCTCGACCACGACCGGCATGTCGGTTCCTTGGCTGGAAACCTGAACATCCGTCCCGTCCTGCACAAGGCCGCTGCGTGCGGATGCCTCCGGCATCTGAGCGCCCTGCGTGACAGGGTTGACCGTAGTGGCGTGCGCGCGCGCTGCCTCTGCGCCAGAAGCGCCAAGCGCTCCGCCGTCCGGCCCCGCTGCCTGCGCCATGGCCCCAGAGGTCGCCATCAGCATCAGCAGCGCAGAAGCTAAGGTAAATCGATACATGTCCCGCAAGATGTCCTTGTCGTCCCTGTTCCGACCTACCGAACAGGGCGTTGAAAAACCAATCAAGGTTTTGCGAGAGATCCTACAGGAGTATCGTATCGTTGCACGCAGGTCGCGCCGACATCCGGCATACTATGGTACACAAGGCTGGGCAAAGGCCCTTGAAAGCGCGGCCCACCGCAACAGATACTACCTGTGAAAGACATTTCTTCTCCAGCCATACGCAAGGGAGCACATCATGCCCATTCAAGTCGGCCAGGACCTGTCCAAAACCCGCAAGACGCTGGATGTCGGCGGCAAGACCTATGCCTATTATTCGATTCCCGCTGCCGAGGCCGCGGGATTGGGCAGCTTCTCCAACCTGCCCGCCGCGCTGAAGGTGGTGCTGGAGAACATGCTGCGCTTCGAGGATGGCAAGACGGTCTCGGTGGATGACATCAAGGCGTTCTCAGACTGGGCGATGAACGGCGGCAAAGGTACGGTGGAACTGGCCTACCGCCCCGCCCGGGTGCTGATGCAGGATTTCACCGGCGTTCCGGCGGTGGTCGATCTTGCGGCGATGCGCGACGGCATCAAGGCGCTGGGGGGCGATGCGCAAAAGATCAACCCGCTGAACCCGGTCGATCTGGTGATCGACCACTCGGTGATGATCGACGAATTCGGCAACCCGCGCGCCTTCCAGATGAATGTCGACCGCGAATATGAACGCAACATGGAACGTTACGAGTTCCTGAAATGGGGCCAGACCGCGTTCAACAACTTCCGGGTGGTGCCGCCGGGCACCGGCATCTGCCATCAGGTCAACCTTGAATACCTGTCGCAGACCGTGTGGAGCGACACCGATCAGGATGGCGCAGAGGTCGCCTATCCCGACACGCTGGTCGGCACCGATTCGCATACCACCATGGTCAACGGCGCTGCGGCTCTGGGCTGGGGCGTTGGCGGCATCGAAGCCGAGGCCGCGATGCTGGGCCAGCCGATTTCCATGCTGATCCCCGAGGTCGTCGGCTTCAAACTGACCGGCGAGATGCTCGAGGGCACCACCGGCACCGACCTCGTGCTCAAGGTTGTCGAGATGCTGCGCGAAAAGGGCGTGGTCGGCAAATTCGTGGAATTCTACGGGCCGGGCCTCGACAATCTGCCGCTGGCGCAGCGCGCCACCATTGCCAATATGGCCCCCGAATACGGCGCGACCTGCGGTTTCTTCCCGATCGACGCGGAAACCATCCGCTATCTGGAACAGACCGGCCGTGACAAGGACCGCATCGCGCTGGTCGAAGCCTATGCCAAGGCCAACGGCATGTGGCGCACCCCCGATTACGAGCCGATCTATACCGACACCCTGTCGCTGGATATGACCACCATCGTGCCGGCGATTTCCGGCCCCAAGCGCCCGCAAGATTACATCACGCTGGACGCCGCCGCCCCGGCCTTTGGCAAGTTCGTCGCAGATCAGCGCTCCGGCAAGGACGCCAGCGCCAATTCCGAAGTGCGCTGGGAAGGCGAAGGCGGCGCACCCGAACCCGCGGACATTCCCGGCGACCAAGGCCACCACAACAAGGGCTGGTACCAGACCGACGATGGCGCCTATCAGCTCCACGATGGCTCTATCGTCATCGCCTCGATCACGTCCTGCACCAACACGTCGAACCCCTATGTGATGATCGGCGCGGGGCTTGTCGCCCGCAAGGCGCGCGAGCGTGGCCTGACGCGCAAGCCGTGGGTCAAGACGTCGCTGGCGCCCGGCTCGCAGGTGGTCTCCGACTATCTGCAGGCGGCGAATCTGCAAGAGGATCTGGATGCCATCGGCTTCAACCTCGTGGGCTATGGCTGCACCACCTGCATCGGCAACTCCGGCCCGCTGGAGGCCCCGATCAGCAAGGCGATCAACGATTACGATCTGATTGCCACCTCTGTGCTGTCGGGCAACCGCAACTTCGAGGGGCGCATCAGCCCGGATGTGCGCGCCAACTACCTTGCCTCGCCGCCGCTGGTGGTGGCCTATGCGCTGGTCGGCGACATGAATGTCAACATCGCCACCGATCCGCTGGGCAAGGACAAGGACGGCAACGACGTCTATCTCAAGGACATCTGGCCGTCGAACGCGGAAATCGCCGAACTGGTGGAAAAGACCGTCACCCGCGAGAGCTTCCAGACCAAATATGCCGACGTCTTCAAAGGCGATGAGAAATGGCAGGGCGTCGAGGTCAACGGCGGTGAAACCTATGACTGGCCGCCGGCCTCGACCTATGTGCAGAACCCGCCCTATTTTCAGGGCATGGGGGCCGAGCCGGGGGTGATCAGCAACATCGAAGGCGCCAAGATCCTTGCGGTTCTGGGCGACATGATCACCACCGACCACATCTCGCCCGCCGGCTCGTTCAAGGAAAGCACCCCCGCCGGGCAGTACCTGACCAGCCATCAGGTGCCGGTGCGCGAATTCAACTCGTACGGCTCGCGGCGCGGCAACCACGAGGTGATGATGCGCGGCACCTTCGCCAACATCCGCATCAAGAACGAGATGCTGGACGGGGTCGAAGGCGGTTACACGCTGGACCCGGACGGCAAGCAGACGTCGATCTACGATGCGGCGATGGCGTATCAGGAACAGGGCACGCCGCTGGTGATCTTTGGCGGCGAGCTTTACGGCGCGGGCTCGTCGCGCGACTGGGCGGCCAAGGGCACGGCGCTGCTCGGCGTCAAGGCGGTGATCGCGGAGAGCTTCGAGCGCATCCACCGCAGCAACCTTGTCGGCATGGGGGTCATCCCGTTCGAATTCACCGGTGGCGATGATCGCGAGACGCTAAAGCTGACCGGCAAGGAAACCGTGTCGATCACCGGACTGGATGATGTGAAACCGGGGCAGATGACCCCGTGCAGCATCACCTACGAGGATGGCACCAGCAAGGACATCACCCTCAAGTGCCGTATCGACACCGCGATCGAGCGCGAATACGTCGAACATGGCGGCGTGCTGCATTACGTGCTGCGCGCGCTGGCCAAGTCGTAAGCTGGCCCAGTTCTGAAATACGCAGCGGTCCGCCGGGAATTCGGCGGGCCGCTTGCTGTCAGGCGTTGGCGGGCGCTTGCAGCGATTGCGCCAGCGCCTCGATCATCAACGCGCCAAAGGCGGCGTTGGCGTGGTGTTCGTCTTCGGGGGTCTCGTGGCGGAATTCGGGGCGCATGTAGCCTTCGCTGTCGAGGCAATGCGCCGGCACATCCACCACCGCAACGCCCCTCTCTGCCAGTTCCGCCAGCATGATCTGGCGATAGAGGTCAAACATCCGCCGCACCAACGCCGGGTCCATGTGGCGCAGCGTGGCATGATCGCGAAACATCACCGGCGGCGAGAGCGCCACAACCGGCATGCCGATCCGCTTCAGCAATTCGCACAGCGCCAGTACATACCGCTGATCTTCCAGCACCACGCGCCGGAACAGCGCACGCGACACCGGCTGCCCGCCGGGAACCGCGATGTCGATGGACTGGCGCGACCAGACCATCTTGTGCATCACCCGCATCGGCCAGAGCGGCGCCGACAGCGCGATCACATCCGCCTGAAAGGCTTGCGGCGGCAAGCGGTGGAAATTGCGCCGGTAATCGGGATCGGTGATCGCGGCGTGGCTGCCCGCATCGCGAAAGAACGGCGTCGGCAGGATGTGTCCGCCGCCAAGCGGTTTGACCAGAATGTCGATGCCCGCCGGCAGCCCCGCGCGCAGCAGCGCAAGCCCCTGCGCCAAGGCGCCGGTGTGGCTGTCTCCGGTCACGAGGATCTTCATGGTTCGGCCTCACCAAAGACGGCGAGCAATTCCTCGTCGCATTTCACCCGCTCGGCGCGCTCGGCCTCGAACAGCTTGGGGATGGGCTGCTGAGGCACATCGCGCCCCTGCCCGCCCTGCGCGGCAAAGAAGGTCTTCATCACATGCGCCACGCCATGGGGCGAGACCTCGCGCTTGTCGGCCTCGTAGAAAAAGCCCTGCATGAAGGGCTGGGTGATGATCTCGTATGACGGGAAATAATCGATGAACGCATGGGCATCGTAGAGCTCTCCGGCGACGGCGCGCAGCACCGATTTCGAATAGCTCGACGCCACGGCGACCTGCGCCTGCGTTGCCGTGGCCATCAACGGCACCGGGCTGACGGTCAGGAAAATCTCGACCTTGGGGTTCAGCGCGCGCAGCTCGGCCACAAAGCTTTCCATATCGGCGCGCACCTCGACGGCGGAGAGGTTGCGAAACTGGTGCCGCGCCGGATCAAAGCGGCCGCCCGCCGTGCCCGGACACAGCGGAAAGGCGGTGCCATCTTCGGCGCTCAGCCACGCTTCGGTCAGGCCAAGCGTAAAGACAAACACCTCGGCGCGGGTGAACATGTCGAGCACGCGCGCAAGGTGGTCGCGCCGCAGCATCTCCAGCTCGACAACCGAGCCGAAGGGTTCAGGCTCGATGGTTGGGCGCAGCGGATCGACGACGCCGCCCTTGTGCTCCCACGCCGCCTCGCGCGGGGCAAAGCGCCCCTGCGCCCGGCGCAAAAGCTGCAACAGCTGGCGCGAGGTATAAACGTTGCCATAGCGCGCCGAATACATGCCGTAGCCGAAATCCACATGCGCCTCGGGCGGCACACCCTGCGGCGCCGGTTCGGCATCGATATATTCAAAACCCGTGCCGCGCAGCGCCCGCCCGATATGCTGCGCGAAACAGCTTCCGGCGGTGGCGATGGCGCGCCCCTCGAAGGTGAAGCGCGGCTGGTACCAGTCGCCGACATCCATCGGGTGGCGGCCCGGCACGGTCTGTTTCCAGAACGCGCGTGGCGGCTGGCTGCGGTAGGGATGCGACATGGCATGGCTCCTTGGCGCGATCTTAGCGGGCAGGCGAGTGCGGTCAACTCAAGCTCTGCCCAAGGCCCAAGCGCCCCTGCCACCCTCGCGGTCAAGTCTTTTCGCCATGTCGCAAATGCATGGGATCACGTCGCTCCAGAGAGGACAGCGCGCGCCTGACATGCGACGGCCTGCACAGCCCGCCAGCACAAGGACGCGCGTCATGATTCAGGTTCTGTCTTCCGTCTGGGCGCTGCTCATCGGCATTGTCTTCATTATGCTGGGCAACGGCATGCAGTTCACCCTGATCGGCCTGCGCGGCGATATCGAGGGCTTCAGCGCCTCGAGCCTTGCCTTCATTACCTCGGGCTATTTCGTAGGGTTCCTCGCTGCGGCACAACTGACGCCTCGCATGATCCGCCGGGTCGGGCATGTGCGGGTCTTTGCCGCCCTTGGAAGCTTCCTGTCGGCGGCGGTCATCGCCTTCCCGCTCATCACCGAACCCTGGGCCTGGACGCTGCTGCGCCTGCTCGTCGGCTTCTCGATGTCCGGCATCTACGTGACGGCGGAAAGCTGGCTCAACGATTCCTCGACCAACGAGACCCGGGGCAAGGTGCTGTCGGCCTACATGATCGCGCAGACGCTGGGACTGATCGGCGCGCAGGGGCTTATGACCCTCGGGGACGCGGCGACCTCGGTGCTGTTCATCGGCGCATCGATCCTGGTTTCGGTCAGCTTCGCACCGATCCTGCTGTCGGTCAGTCCGGCGCCCGCCGCCGCGCTGACCCGGCCGATGTCCCTGCCCCGGCTGTTCTCGCTGGCGCCGCTGAGCACGGTCGGCATCTTCATTCTGGGCGCGAGCTATTCGACGCTGCTTGGCATGGGGGCGGTCTTCGGCACGCAGGCAGGGCTTGATGCCAATGCGGTGGCGCTGTTCGTCGCACTGATGTTCGCCGGCGCGCTGGTGCTGCAATACCCCATCGGCTGGCTGTCCGACCGGATGGACCGGCGGGTGCTGATCACCGGCTGTTCGCTGATCGGCGCGGCGGCTTGCGCCATCGGCTGGATCGGGGCCGGCAACACTGTCCTGCTTTACGCCGCCGCCTTCGTGTCAGGCGGAGTGACGACCCCGCTCTACGCGCTGTTCCTCGCATACACCAACGATCACCTCTCGGTCGAGGAGATGCCGGCAGCATCCGGTGGCCTTATCTTCACGTTCGGCGTCGGCGCCATCGGAGGCCCGTTCCTCACCGGCTGGACGATGCAGATCCTGGGGCCCTATGCCTTCTGGCTATCGCTTGGACCGACCTATGCGCTGATCGCGCTTTACGCGCTCTGGCGCATGACCCGCCGCGAGGCCGTGGCCGTCGCCGACACCGAGAGCTACCTCGGCGTGCTTCCCTCCGCCTCGCCGGTCGCGGCGGTGGCCGCTGGCGAGTGGTCAGCGGAGCAGGCTGAGGGGGGAGAGGAGCGGGGGTGAGATGTCGCGGGAAACCTAGTCCCAGCAGACGTCATACCAGCGATCCTGCACATCCGGAAGATCCACCAAGTTGGCATGCCACGGGTCCACGGAAAAAGAAGATCTTTTTTCCCTAGGTGTCACATCCCGGCAGGTAATATGGCTGTTTCTTGAACAGCTCTGGCTTGAGTTTGTGCCAGTCCTTCATCGCGTG